>CANBSV010000067.1 GCA_947372225.1 Burkholderiales bacterium
ACGATCCAGGCGGCCATGCCCATCTCGACGATCATCACGCGGTTCAAGGTGCCCACCAGCAGCACGTTGGCCATGCCCACCGTCACCTGAAACAACGACAGCCGCAGCAGCCGGCTCAGAGGCAGGTCGTCGGTGGCGGCATCGGCGAAGGGCAGGAATTCGGGCGCAACGTTCATCCATTGCTGAGCGCGGACCCGAAACACACTGAAGAACTTCATTTGCGGAGCAGCTCCAGCGCTTGCGACGTGTAAAAACCGCTGGCGATGCGCTCCGTGCGCCCGCGCTGCCAGCCTTGCAGCGTGGCGTCGGTGTCGAGCAGTCGGTGCAGCCTGGTACCGGCCACGGGCTCGATCCACGGAGCCCGATCGCTGCGCGGGAGCATGCGCCCGACGGCACGAAACACCACCAGCGCCGGGTTGCTCGGTGCATAGGTGAACAGCAAGCCCTTGCGTGTGCGCTGCGCCAGTCCGGAGATCACGCGGACCGCATCGTGCGTCTGGTAGTGGATCAACGAGTCCATGCCGACCACATAGTCGAACTCGCCCAGCGCGGCATCGAGCATGTCGCCCGAGCGAAAGTCGATGCGCCCCACGCTGTGTTCGCTGGTCAGCTCAGCCGGTTGCCGGTCTCGTGCCAGATCCACCAGCGTCGGAGACAGATCGATGGCCAGCACGTGCGCGCCGCGTCGCGCCGCCTCGACTGCCAGCGCGCCCGTGCCGCAGCCGGCATCGAGCACTCGCATACCACCCAGATCGGCAGGCAGCCAGTCCAGCAGCGTGTTGCGCATGCGGTCGCGCCCGGCGCGTACCGTGGCGCGGATGCGGCCCACAGGTGCGTCGGAGGTCAGGCGCGCCCAGGCCTGCACCGCAGTGCGATCGAAGTAGTCCTCGATCTTGCTGCGTCGTTCGGTGTAGCTGATGGTGTCCATGGGGTGTCCGTTCGTGATCCGTTGGCGTTCAGTCGAAACCCAGCAGGTCGAAGATGTCGCGGTCTTTCATGGGCACGGCGCTCATTGGCTCAGTGCCCAACCAGAGTGAGGCGGCCAGGCGCATGTATTCCTTTTGCACCGCCTCGAGCTCGGGCGAGTACTCCATTTCGAACAGCGTCGACTTCTTGAGGCGGCTGCGACGGATCACGTCGAGGTCAGGGAAATGCGCAGCGAGCTTCAGGCCGATCTGCGCGTTGTACTTGTCGATCTGGTCGGTTTCGCGGCTGCGGTTGGCGATCACGCCGCCAAGGCGAACGTTGTAGTTCTTGGCCTTGGCGCCTATGGCCTGCACGATGCGGTTCATCGCGAAGATCGAGTCGAAATCGTTGGCGGTGACGATCAGCGCGCGGTCGGCGTGCTGCAGCGGCGCAGCAAAGCCGCCGCACACCACGTCGCCGAGCACGTCGAAGATGACCACGTCGGTGTCTTCGAGCAGGTGGTGCTCCTTGAGCAGCTTCACGGTCTGGCCGACCACGTAGCCGCCGCAGCCCGTGCCAGCGGGCGGGCCGCCGGCTTCAACGCACATCACGCCGTTGTAGCCCGGGAACACGAAGTCCTCGACGCGCAACTCCTCGGCGTGAAAGTCCACCGTCTCGAGCACGTCGATCACGGTGGGCAGCATCTTCTTGGTCAGGGTGAAGGTCGAGTCGTGCTTGGGGTCGCAGCCGATTTGCAGCACACGCTTGCCCAGCTTGGAGAACGCGGCCGACAGGTTGCTCGAGGTGGTGCTCTTGCCGATGCCCCCCTTGCCATAGATGGCAAACACCTTGGCCGTGCCGATCTTCAGGTTGGGGTCGAGTTCGACCTGGACGCTGCCCTCGCCATCGAGGCGCAGGTTCTTGCGCACGCCTGGGTTCTTGATGTCCGGAATCGGAACGGTGGTGACGCTCATGCGGGTACTCCTTCGTAAATGCCTTCGAGCCGGTCTTCGAGTTCTTCGCCTGCGCGGCGCAGGGCTTCGAGCGTTTGGGCATCGGGTTGCCAGTAGTTGCGCTCCGATGCCTCGATCAGACGATTGGCCACCCGCGCGGACGCCGTGGGGTTCAGCTTGGCGAGGCGCTCGCGCATCTCGGGATCCAGCATGAATGTCTCGGTGAGCTGCTTGTAGACCCAGGGCTGGACCTGGCCGGTGGTGGCCGACCAACCCATGGTGTTGGTGACATGCACCTCGATCTGTCGCACGCCTTCATACCCGTGTTCGAGCATCCCTTCGTACCACTTGGGGTTGAGCATGCGGGTGCGCGTCTCGAGTGCCACTTGCTCGCGAAGCGTGCGCACGGCACCGTCTCCCTTGGTCTGGTCACCGATGTACACCGGCGGCGTGTTGCCGCCCCTGGCCACCTTGACCGCCTGTGTGATGCCACCGAGGGTGTCGAAGTAGTTGTCCACGGTGGTCACACCCAACTCGACCGAGTCGAGGTTCTGGTAGGTGAGTTGCACGTCGGCCAGCACGCTTTGCATCAACGCCGATTGCTGAACCGCGCGACCCGTGCGTCCGTAGGCAAAGCCCTTGCGGCGCGAATAGGTCTCGGCCAGTTCGCCTTCGTCGGACCAGCGGCTGCTTTCGATCAGGTTGTTCACGTTCGAGCCGTAGGCGCCTTCGGCATTGCCATAAACGCGCAGCGAAGCGATCTCCAGCGTGCAGCCGTGCTCCTGCTGGTAGGCCAGGGCATGCCGGCGGATGTGGTTCATCTCCAGCGGTTCGTCCTCAGCCGCAGCAGCGAGGAACGCGGCCTCGGCCAGCAGCTTGATCTGCAACGGCATCAGGTCACGGAAGATGCCCGACAGCGTGATCACCACGTCCACCCGCGCACGACCGAGTTCCGCCAGCGGGATCAGGGTGGCCCCGGCGATCCGCCCGTAACTGTCAAAGCGTGGCAGCGCGCCCATCAATGCCAGCGCCTGCGCGATGGGTGAGCCCTCGTTCTTGAGGTTGTCGCTGCCCCACAGCACGATGGCGATCGACTCGGGCAGTGGGTTGCCATCGGCGATGTGTCTATCGAGCAGCACCTGCGCCTGCTTGGCGCCATCCTTGACGGCGAAGCTGCTCGGGATGCGGAACGGGTCGAAGCCGTGAATGTTGCGTCCCGTGGGCAGCACAGCCGGCGTGCGCAGGATGTCTCCGCCCGGTGCGGGACGGATGAACCGGCCGTCAAGAGCGTGCAAAAGGCCGGCGACTTCGGTCTCTTCGGACAGGATCTTGTCCATGGCGGCGAGCTCTTTCATCATCTCGCGAGAGGCGTCGTCGTGGGCGATGCCTGCCATGTCCAGCGCATGGTCGACGCTGCGCCCGCACACCAGCGCCTCGACCGCGGCGCGGTCGATGTGCAGCCCGTGCGAGGCGTCAGCAACCGACACCAGCATGTCGACACGTTCGGCCACAGTGGCCGCCCGCCCCGTCACATGCAGGCCGTGCGGAATCAGCGTGTATTCCATCTCCAGCATCTGTTCGGACAGGCGCGTCACGCGCTGGTCCACGGCCGTTGCTGACACGTCGTCGTGAGACACCACCCACAGAGGTTCGGCTTCGGCGAGGTCAAGTTCGGCGGCTTGCGACTGGATCAGTGCGGCGAGCTCGACGCGATCTGCGCTGGTGGCATCCTTGCCACGCCAGCGTTCGATGGACGCCTTCAACTCGTTGAGTCCGCGGTAAAGACCGGCCTGGCCCACCGGTGGCGTCAGGTAGCTGACCAGGGTGGCACCCGAGCGGCGCTTGGCAATCGCGCCCTCGGAAGGGTTGTTCGATGCGTACAGATAGATGTTGGGAAGGTCATCGATCAGGCGGTCGGGCCAGCACGTGCCGCTCATGCCGCTTTGCTTGCCCGGCATGAACTCAAGCGCCCCGTGGGTCCCGAAGTGCAGAACCGCATGCGCCTTGAAGTCCTCGCGCAAGTAGCGATAGAAGGCCGAGAACGCATGGGTGGGCGACAGGCCCTTTTCGAACAGCAGCCGCATCGGGTCGCCTTCGTAGCCAAACGCCGGCTGCACGCCGACGAGCACGTTGCCGTACTGCTTGCCCAATACGAAGATCGAACTGCCATTGCTGAGCTGTCGCCCCGGAGCCGGACCCCACTGGGCTTCGATCTCCGTCAACCAGCGTTCGCGGCGAACGTGGTCGCTGGCCGAGATCAGGGTGTGCACGTTGGCATCGGCACCGTGCTGCGCGGCATTGCCCTTGAGCACGCCATCGCGCAGGGCATCCACGCTTTCGGGCAGGTCGACGGTGTAACCCTGCGCCTTCATGGCGACCAGGGTGTGGAACATGGACTCGAACACCGACAGGTAGGCAGCCGAGCCGATGTTTCCCGCGTTGGGCGGAAAGTTGAAGATGACGATCGCCACCTTGCGCTGCGCGCGCTCGCTGCGACGCAGCGCCACCAGCTTGCTCACACGAGCGGCAAGCATGAGGGCGCGCTCCGGGCAGGTGTGCATGTCGTGTGCGACGTCGGAGGCCTTGAAGGTGCAGGCGTGATGGCAGCCTGTGCACGTGACGCCCGGGGCTCCGGGGCGACCGCCAAAGACCATCGGGCCTGTGGCCCCGTCGAGCTCGGGGATGGCCACCATGATGGTGCTCTCCACGGGCATCAGGCCGCGGTCCGAGCCGCCCCACTGATCGAGCGTCTGGAACTCGACCGGGTTGGCCGCGAGGTATGGCACATCCAGTTGTGCCAGCACGTCGGCGGCGGCCTTCGAGTCGTTGTAAGCCGGGCCACCCACCAGCGAGAAGCCGGTCAGCGAGACCACCGCATCGACGGTGACTCTGCCATCCTTGACAAAGAACTGTTCAATCGCCGGACGGGAATCGAGTCCGGCGGCGAAGGCCGGAACCACGCGCAGGCCACGTGATTCGAGCGCGGCGATGACCCCGTCATAGTGGCCTGCGTTGTTCGACAGCAGGTACGAGCGCAGCAGCAGCACACCGACGGTTCCGCACGTCGTTGCAGCAGGCGGTTTGGGAAGCGCAGAGGCTTCTTCGGAGAAGCGCCCAGGCATGCGGGGGTGATACACGCCGACTTCCGGGTACTCGACCGGGGCTGGAATCTTGGACAACCCGCGCAGCACGCGGCGCGGACCGTCAGCGCCGCGATCCACCACGTGACGCACCAGATTGAGCATGTTCTCGTCAGAGCCGCCCAGCCAGTACTGAAGCGTCATGAAATAGGCGCGCACGTCCTGGGCCGTGCCTGGGACGAAGCGCAGCATCTGGGGAATACGGCGCAGCATCTTCATCTGGGCGGCGCCACCGGTGGAGCTTTTCTCCTTGTTTCCGCGCAGCTTCTTGAGCAAAGCCATCGGCCCGCTGGCCGGCTTGGCCATGTCGAAGTTGCCCAGACGGGTGAGCTTGACCACCTCGCCGGCCGAGGCCATGCAGATCATCGCGTCGCAGTTGTCGCGGCGTGCGCGAAGGTCGTCCATCACCGGCAGGAAGTGTTCTTCGAGGAACAGCATGCCCACCACGATGATGTCGGCCTTGGCGATGTCGGCCTTGCAACGGGACAGGGCTAACGGGTTGGTCGCGTACTCCGAAGCCGCATGAAGAGACAACTCGAGACCCGGCAACTCTCGATGCAAGGCGGCCATCGCACGGTCTGCGGCGCTGGCCAGATGGGTGTCCATCGTGACCACAGCCACACGCACCGGAGTGCGCGCAGCCGAGGTGCGAGCGTCAGCTGCCGAAGTGTGCTTTTGCGTCATAGAGGGTCTCTACAGTGATCAGCGGCACGCTTCGTTCGACGGCATAGCGCTCGGTGTTGCGCTTGGCCTTGCCCCGGACGAAGAACGGGATCTTGCGCAACTCTTTTTCGGCCTCGGGAGCCCAGGTGGCGACGACGACGACGGCGGCCGGCTGTGCACTCGATGGCATGTGAATCTGCTCGGGCTCCATGGCGGTCGCGCCGGCCGCGGCACTTTGCGCTGCTGGCTCCCGGGCGGTGCGGGCATCGGCGTGACCACCCAGATGCGACGGAGCCGCATCTTCGTGGAATTCGAAGTCACCACGGAACATGCCGATCAGGTGCTCTTCCAAGCCCATCATGAGGGGGTGCACCCAGGTGTCAAAAAGCACACATGCGCCTTCGAATCCCATTTGAGGCGAATAGCGGGCAGGAAAGTCCTGCACGTGCACCGGTGCCGAAATCACCGCGCAGGGGATGCCCAGGCGTTTGGCGATGTGTCGCTCCATCTGAGTGCCCAGCACCAGCTCCGGCCGCAGCTCGGCAATGCGGGCCTCGATTTCGAGGTAGTCGTCGCTGATCAGCGCTTCGACGTCGTACAGCTTGGCCGCATCACGCACCTCGCGGGCGAATTCACGGGAGTAGGTGCCGATGCCCACCACCTTGAAGCCCATTTCCTCGCTCGCGACCCGAGCCGCCGCCACGGCATGTGTGGCGTCACCGAACACGAACACGCGCTTGTTGGTGAGGTAGGTGGAGTCCACCGATTTCGCGTACCAGGTCGCGCGTGAGTCGGCACTGGCCAGAACCGAAGTGGCGTCGACGTCGGCCAGCTTGGCCACTTCACGGATGAAGTCGCGCGTCGCGCCGGTACCGATCGGGATCGTCTTGGTGGCCGGCTGTCCGAAGGTCCGGCTCAACCACGATGCGGTGAGGGAGGCAATCTCGGGATAGAGCACCACATTGAAGTCGGCCTCGCCCATTCGAGCGAGGTCACCTGGCGTGGCGCCGAGCGGGGCGACCACGTTGATGTCGATCCCCATTTGCAGCAGCAAGGCGGTGATCTCTCGCAGGTCGTCGCGGTGGCGAAAGCCCAGCGCCGCCGGACCCAGGATGTTGCAGCGCGGACGCGCTCCGGGGGCGCGTTGAGCCTTCGGTGTGCCCGGGGTCGGTGCACTCGGCCCGGCCAAGGCACGCACCATCTGATAGAAGGTCTCCGAGGCGCCCCAGTTTTCCTTGCGCTGGTAGGAAGGGAGTTCGAGCGCGACCACCGGCACTGGCAAGTCCAGCGCCTTGCACAGGCCGCCCGGATCGTCCTGAATCAATTCGGCCGTGCACGACGCGCCCACCATCATTGCTGCCGGCTTGAAACGCTCGTAGGCGTCACGCGCAGCGGTCTTGAACAACTCGGCCGTGTCGCCGCCCAGATCCCGGGCTTGGAAGGTGGTGTAAGTCACCGGCGGACGCTTTGGCAAGCGCTCGATCATGGTGAACAGCAAATCTGCGTAGGTGTCGCCCTGAGGTGCATGCAAGACGTAATGCACCCCTTCCATGGCTGTGGCGATGCGCATCGCGCCAACGTGCGGCGGGCCTTCGTAGGTCCAGAGCGTCAACTGCATGGTCTGGTGCTTTCTGTGCGGGTGCGGCGGCTGGGCTCGGCTTCAGGCGACGAGCTTCATGCGCCGAACGAGCGGTCGGGCAAAGAGCTCGGCCAGGTCAGCGGCCTGGTCGTAGCCCTGGATGGGGGTGAAGACCAGTTCGATGGCCCACTTGGTGGTCATGCCTTCGGCCTCGAGTGGGTTGGCCAGGCCGAGGCCGCACACCACGATGTCGGGTCGGACTTCACGGCAGCGGTCGAGTTGGTTTTCGACGTGCTGGCCCTCCGACAGCAACGTGCCGGCAGGCAGCATGTCGAGCTCTTCGGCCAGGTGCTGGCGGTGCAGATAGGGCGTGCCGACCTCGACGAGATGCATGCCCAGTTCGCGGGCCAGGAATCGAGCGATCGGGATCTCGAGTTGCGAGTCGGGGAAGAAAAAGACACGCTTGCCGGCCAACTGAAGCCGATGCCGGGCGAGTGCGCCGGTGGCGCGTTCGCGGCCGGCCGCAGTGACTTTGTCGAAGACGCCGGCATCCACTGCGAACGCGTCAGCAGCGGCGCGCAGCCAGGCTGTGGTGCCTTCAACCCCAAGCGGGAATGGCGCGGCCAGACGTTGCGCACCGCGATCTTCCAGTGCGCGTGCCGTATCGGCCAGAAAGGGCTGAGCGAGCAGGAACTTCGTGTTCGGCCCGATCTCTGGCAGATCGTTGGCGCGACGTGGCGGGAAAAAACGTACCGCGGGTTTGTCGGTCCCAAAGCCCAATTGGGCGAACAGCCGGGTGAACTGGTCTTCGACAACGTCGGCCAGGGTACCCACCACCATCAGCGATGCAGGTGCGGTGGCCGCAGCGGCAGGCAAGCTGGGCACCAGCGCAGCCAGGCACGCGTCCTCGCCCTGAGTGAACGTGGTCTCGATGCCGCTGCCCGAGTAGTTCAGCACACGCACATCGGGGGAAAAACGACCCGACAACCGCGACGCTGCGCGCGACAAATCAAGCTTGATGACTTCGGATGGACACGAGCCGACGAGAAACAGCATCTTGATTTCTGGTCGGCGCTCGAGCAGGCGCGTCACCACCCGGTCGAGTTCATCGTTGCAGTCGGCCAGCCCGGCCAGATCGCGCTCGTCGATGATCGCGGTGGCAAACCGGGGCTCGGCAAAGATCATCACGCCGGCTGCCGACTGGATCAGGTGAGCACAGGTGCGTGAGCCCACCACCAGAAAAAACGCATCCTGGATCTTTCGGTGCAGCCAGATGATGCCGGTCAGCCCGCAAAACACCTCGCGTTGACCGCGCTCGCGGAGCACCGGCGCTTCGCCACAGCCTGCGGTTGCCTCGCGAATGGGGATCACTGCGTTCATGTGGCCAGCCCCGCGCCCATGGACATGGCATCACGTCGCGCCATGTCGAGTCGGGCCATGCGCAGCTTCCAGATGAACTGGCCCGCGTTGATGGCGTACGTTGCATAGGCCGCGAGTGCCAGATACATCTGCTCAAGTGGCGTCAGTGCGCCTGTGAAGACGGCCCACAGATAGGTGGTGTGCAGCGCAAGCACCAGCATGCTGAACACGTCTTCCCAGAAGAACGCCGGCGCGAAGAGGTAGCAGTCGAAGACCACCTTTTCCCAGATGCAGCCAGTGATCATGATGGTGTAGAGCGTGAGCGTCTTCACCACCACCGAGACCGTTGCGGCCTGCAGGCCCTCACCGGTGTGGATGTACCGCATGACCAGGCACACGCTGACCAGAAACACCAAGAACTGAATGGGGGCAAGGATCCCTTGGATGAGGGTCCAGACCGTTTGGTCTCGCCGAACACGCTCCTCGGGCGTGTAGAGGGGGGGCCTCATCTTGAGCTGTGAACCACGTTCGTACATCGACTTCCTCGAGGGTGGGGCCTGTTGCGAAGAAATTTAGACGCACAAGATGGTGTTGTCAATCCAGATTGACGTAAATCGAGATTGACACAAGCGGGGTGGAGATTGATGATCGGCGCATGGCTGAGAAACCCGTCTGCTGGCGATCGGCTCAACAGCGTTTCGGGCGCAGACCGACTGGGTCGCATCGCCCGCATTTCTTGGGTAAACAGGCCTTGCAATGCGATCTCGTCTTCATCCCGACATGCTGGCAACACACAGCAACTCAGGTGAATCCGCACAGGAATCTCTCGACGCGTGCGGCAAAAGCTCCGCATCGGTGGAGGGTGTGCGCCGCAGGCCCGAGGCGAGGGGGCGATCAGCATACGAACGGTCCGCGGGTAATTGCAGGGTGGACACGACTGGCGGGGTCGTGCATCCTCCCTCCATCGAAGACCTGGAGGAACTTGTTTCGTCTTGGGCTCGAGCGTCGATTCCATCCGACGGCCGTGGCACCAAGCTGTTTCAGTCGGGTGCGCGGCACCAGCAATCACCCTCGCATAGCGGTACGCGTGTGCGTTCCGACTGGAGTCAGCCCATGTCCCGTTTCACGCCTGGAGCGTTGCAATCAGTTCCAGATGAGCCGTCGTCGGAGCATGTCGATTGCTGGCAACTGCAGCACAAGCTTCCGTTCAACTCGGGTTCGCCCACGTGGCTGCAAAAGCGCATGGACCGCCCCGCAGCGGAAGAGCGCATGGCGCAACTCGTGAAGACACTCGAGGCCGAGGTCATTCCCCGTCTCGTAGAGGCACGCCGGTCGGCGGCTTCGGCCGCCCAGGCCGACGGTGGCCCGTCGCCGAGCCCGGCGGATGTGGATGAGTTCGTTCGGCTCATCGTCAGCCCAGATGAAGTGGCCCCGGTGGGGTTTGTCGCCCAGTGTCGGCGGATCGGTATGTCCGTCGAGACGATTTGCCTGGAACTCCTGACGCCGGCGGCGAGGCAGTTGGGCGTTTGGTGGGCAGAGGATATTTGCGACTTCACGGTCGTCACGCTGGGCGTAGGGCGGTTGCAGCAAATTTTGCAAAACCTGAGCCCCATCCTCGGTAGCGAGGTGGCATTTCCCGCCAATGCGCGTCGGGTTGCGCTGGTGCCGGCGCCAGGGGACCAGCACACCTTTGGCCTGTCCATGGTGGCCGAGTTCTTCTTGACTGCCGGGTGGGATGTGATGGTGGGTCATGGCGCGCAGCGTGATGAAGCGTCAGAACTGGTGAAGCAGCAATGGTTTGACGTCATTGGTTTCTCGGTAGGCAGCGATTCCAGGCTTGACTGGTTGACGACTTGCATCAAGGCAGTGCGGGCGGCGTCCTGCAATCCGGTTATTTGCGTTCTGGTCGGCGGGCCTATCTTTTCGCTGCATCCCGAATATGTGGACATGGTGGGCGCCGATGCCACCAGTCGCGATGCGAAGCAAGCCCCGATCGTTGCTGAAGATCTTGTGGCTGAACTCGTGAGGTCGCTCGGTTAGACTTCTTGTCGAACCCTTGTTCAACACCATGTCCAACAACTGTCGCACTACTATTCAAGGGTCCCCATGATGCCCTTCAAATCTTCGGCGCAATTTCTGAGTGACCTCAGCGCTGAAGCCACAGGCAAGCTTGTCGCCGCTGCTGCAGACGTTGCACTGATCGTCGATGCGCAAGGCGTGATTCGAGATTTGGCGTTCGGCAGCGAAAGCCTCAAGAATTTGGGGTACGAACAATGGATCGGGCAGCCATGGTCTCAGACGGTGGCCAAGGACAGCCGGCAAAAAATCGAAGCCTTGCTCAAGGACGCGGTTTCTGCAGATGCTCCTCGCTGGCGTCAGGTCAACCATTCATCGAAGTCAGGTCCCGATTTCCCGCTCTCGTATTGCGCGGTCAAGTTGGACCCATCCGGGGCGGGCGCTGAGGCTCACTCAGTCGTGTACGGCCGCGACCTGCGAGCCATGGTGGCCCTGCAGCAAAGTCTGGTCGACGCGCAGCAGGCTTCCCTCAACGAACACTGGCGCGTGCGTGATGCGCAATCGCGCTTTCGTCACCTGTTCCAGCTGTCCTCTGCAGCCATCCTGTTGATAGACGGGAACACCCAGAAGATTCAGGAAGCCAATCCTGCAGCGGCCCGAATGTTTGAACGCGTGACGCGCAAACTGGTCGGCCTGCCTTTCCCGGTCGGCATTGATGAGGGCGGCCATGATGCGCTGCAGGCCATGATGGCCACCCTGCGCGCTTCGGGCAAGGCGGACGGGGTGCGCGTTGCGCTCGCCGAGGGGTTGGGCGATTTGACCGTGTCCGGCTCGTTGTTGCGGGAAGAGTCTGGTCCTATGCTGGTGCTTCGTCTGGAGCCGCTGGCTGTGTCCCCCAAGCCAGCCGCGTCCAAGGCCGGCGGTTTGTCGGTTTTGCCGCGGCTGATGCAGTCGTCACCCGACTGCATCGTGGTCACTGACATCGACGGCACGATCCTGTCGGCCAACGATGCCTTCGTCGAGTTGGTGCAGGCGTCTTCTGCCAAGCAGGTTCAGGGCGAGTCGCTCGGCCGCTGGCTCGGCAGAACCGGCGTCGAGATGAATGTGCTGATTTCAACCCTGCGCCAACGGGGATCCGTTCGGTTGTTTCCCACGGCGTTGAGCAGTGATCAGGGCTCATCCAGTGATGTGGAAATTTCGGCATCGATCGTGTCCGAGGATGGGCAGTCCTGTCTTTGCTTCACCATCCGTGATGTCAGCCGTCGGCTGACCGGCGATGTGCGTGCTTCCAAGGAGATTCCTCGCTCCGTGGGGCAGTTGTCCGAACTGGTCGGGCGCGTGCCGATGAAAGACATCGTCGGTGAGACCACCGATCTGATCGAGCAGTTGTGCATCGAGGCGGCGCTGGAGTTGACCCGCGACAACCGGGCGGCGGCCGCCGAAATGCTGGGCCTGTCTCGGCAAAGCCTGTACGTCAAGCTGCGGCGCTATGGTTTGAGCGATCCTGTGGCCGAGAGCGAAAAGTAAGGCGGAGCGTCTCGGGGATGGCCGCCGCTCAGGCGTCAGGCGGTGCAGTCGCCGTGATGGTGCTGTGCGACATCGCCGCTGGCGATCGCATCTGGGGTTATTCCAGCTTTCTGTTCGGCCGGTTCAGCATGCCTCGCGTGCCAGGGCTGCGCTTTTTCAAGGTTCTGGGCGCAGGCTATGAGTCAGGGTTTGGCTTGCGGCCCAGCGCATCGCGTCAGGCATTTTTCGGTGTCTTTGAAGATGCCGAGAGTGCCGATCACTTCATCCATGACTCGACGCTGATGAAGGGCTACCGGCAACATTCGCGCGAGTTCTTCTCGGTCAAGCTTCGGGTGTTCAGCAGTCGCGGAAGTTGGTCGGGCATGACCTTGCCGGTGACCGATGACGAACCGACGCATGGCCCGATGGCCGCACTCACGCGTGCCTCGATCCGGCCCGGCCTGGCGCGGGAGTTCTGGAAGCACGCGCCATTGACTCAGCGTTCACTTGAAGGGGCTGAGGGGTGCCTGTTCGCGGCCGGGGTGGGCGAGGCGCCATTGCTGCGGCAGGCCACCTTCACGATGTGGGAAAGCGTGGCGCACATGGATGCCTATGCGCGCAGCGGTGCCCACCTCGAGGCCATCAAGGTGTCCAAACTGAACAACTACTTTTCTGAATCCATGTTCGTGCGGTTTGTGCCGTACGACGCGCAAGGTCTGTGGCTGGGGCGAGCCTATGGCTAACGCTCCGAGCACCCACCGCGTGGTGGTGGTTGGCGCCGGGGTCGGCGGGTTGGCTTGTGCGCTGATGCTGGCCTGCCGAGGCTTGCAGGTCACGCTGGTCGAACGCGCCGAAACGCCGGGCGGCAAGATGCGGCAAGTGTGCGTGGATGGTGCCGCGGTCGATTCGGGCCCCACCGTGTTCACCATGCGCTGGGTCTTTGAGCAGATCTTCGAGGCAGCCGGCTCGTCGCTGGGCGAGCAGTTGCGATTGCAACCTCTGGGTGTGCTGGCACGCCATGCCTGGGACGGCGACACACGGTTGGACCTTTTCGCTGATGCGGCCCGCTCTGGCGAAGCCATAGGCGAGTTTTCCGGCCCTCATGAGGCTCGGCGGTTTGCTCGATTCTGCGCGCAGGCCAAGCGGGTTTACGACACGCTCGAGGGCCCCTACATACGCTCTGAGCGACCGACGCTGCTCAGCATGGCACGCGATCTGGGCCCCAACGGGCTGGGCGTGCTCGGCGGATTGGGTCCGTTCTCGTCGTTGTGGCATTCGCTGTCGCGGCACTTCCACGATCCGCGGCTGCAGCAGTTGTTCGGCCGCTATGCCACTTACTGCGGGTCATCGCCGTTTGCTGCACCGGCCACGCTGATGCTCGTGGCGCAAGTCGAGATGGACGGCGTGTGGGCGGTCGAGGGAGGCATGCTCGCGGTCGCAGCCGCACTGTCTGATCTGGCGCAGCGGCGCGGCGTGCAACTGCGCTACGGACAGGGCTGCGACGAGGTGCTGGTTCGTGGCGGAAGGGCTTGCGGCGTTCGGCTCGCGAGCGGCGAGTGCATCGATGCTGACTCGGTGGTGTTCAATGGCGACGCAGCAGCGATCGCTCAGGGGCTGCTGGGGCCGCAGTGTCGCTCTGCGGTGGCAGCGGTTCCGCCGGCGGGCCGGTCTCTGTCAGCCGTGACATGGTCGATGAACGCACGCACGCAGGGCTTTCCGCTGGTGCGCCACAACGTGTTCTTCAACTCCGATTACGCATCCGAGTTCAAGGACATCTTCGAACGCCACCGTTTGCCGCGCGAGGGCACGGTCTATGTGTGCGCCCAGGACCGCGACGACAGCGCACAACTTTCCCCACAGGCGGGCGCCTTACAGATGGAGCGCCCCGAGCGGCTGCTTTGCCTCGTGAACGCGCCGGCCATCGGTGACCACCATCCCCCTGACTCCACGGAGATCGACACATGCGAGCGGACTCACTTCGCATTGATGCAGCGCTGTGGCCTGACCATCGATCGTCAGCCGCACAACACGGTGCTGACGACGCCGGCCGAATTCCACCGGTTGTTTCCAGCGACGGGCGGAGCGCTTTATGGCCAGGCGTCACACGGATGGATGGGGCCTTTCAGCCGTCCCTCGGCAGCGAGCCGGGTGCCGGGGCTCTACCTGGCGGGCGGCAGCGTACACCCGGGGCCGGGGGTGCCCATGGCGGCGATGTCCGGCCGACTGGCGGCCGAGACGCTGATGGCGCACCTCGATTCGACCAGCCGGTCGCGCCGGGTTCGTATCTCTGGTGGTACATCGATGCGATCAGCGATGACGGACAGCA
>CANBSV010000068.1 GCA_947372225.1 Burkholderiales bacterium
CAACCCACCAAGCATCTTGTCGCTCGTCCTGAACACGGCGAGATTGGCAAGGAACGAGTTCTTGGCGACAAGCTGTCCAACCATGTCGGTCTCGATGGCGTTGCCGGGCTCGGACGCACGGGTCAGTGAAGACGTCACGCCGTCAGAACTCGTGGTGGCCTGAGCAACCAGCTGGCGCCTGAATCCCCTTGTGGCCAAGTTGGCGATGTTGTGCGCCGATGCGCCCATTGAAGTCTGGGCAGCATTCATGCCGGACAGGCTGATTTCGAACATGGACGACACCTGGACTCAGTTTGAAAGCGTGGCTTGATTTTCCGCGGCAAACCAACGAATGCAGTGGCTCGGTGTGCACCGAGTTCCGTGCCAATGCCGATTTCTGCACACGCGTGCATCAACCAACCGGCTTCGTGGTGCGGTCGGACGTCTAGTACCCACGGCTGACAGGGGGCAGGTCACACCCCCGCCATATTCTGGTGAGCGATTGGCTGGACAAGAAAAAGCCCGCACGCGGCGGGCCTTGTTCTGCAGTGGGTTGATTACGCTGCCTTGCGACGTCTCGCAGCAACGCCCACCATTGCCAAGCCAGCCAACATCAAAGCGTAGGTTTCGGGCTCGGGGACGGGCATGGCCAAGGCCAGAAATCGATCGGCCAGCAACTCATGGCCAAAGGTGCTCGGATGGATGCCATCCCAGAACAGCGGGTTGCTGCCACATCCCAACGCATCGTTGCCGCAAGCGTCTGCGACATTGGTCAGTCCGTACTTTGCCGGGTCGCTCGCAAAGTCATCAAACGCGCCAAAGGTATCGAAGATCTTCACATCAGGGCCTTCGCCGGCGAGGCCTTGCGCCAAGGCGAGATTGAAGCCAAAGGAAACCTCTGTTGCCGCCGCTGAGGCGCCCGACGCTATGGCAAATGGCACCACCCCTGCATCCGGCACGTTCCACACAATGATGTGCTGCGCCCCGACACTCTTGAGGCCATCGACGATGCCGACGATGTCCTCGGCATAGGCGATCGCTTCGTTCGCGATGTCCGTCGCGGTCGTGCTGGGATCCAAGAGCAAGCGAATGATGTTGTTAGCGCCGCCTTGGACGACGTAAAGCGCCTGGCTCGGCGCTGAAACCCCAGGAGGCAAGCTGGCAAAGAAAAAGTTGGCCTGACTCAATAGACTGGGCGACGCCACGCCGATGGCAGGATCAACGATTTCCTGCCGGGTTTCCGCACCGCCGACAGCGAAATTCGACCCGCCCAACGCAGACGGCAATGCCGACACGCCGAGCTTCGCAGCCACCTGCTGCGACCACACGGGCCCGTTGGAATAGACACCCTGAGCGCTTGGCGGGCCGGCAATGAAGAAGTTGTTCGTGATGTCCGAGTTCAGGGTCGCACTGAAGGAGAGCGGCGGCGGGAACAGAAACGCTGCAACGTTTCCACTGTCCGAGATGCTGTCACCGAAGACGATCAGGTCGCTGAACGGGCCCGCTTGCGCGCCTGGTGCGAAGAAAAGTGCTCCTGCCAGCACGGACGTGGCTGAAAACCAGCGGCGAATGGATACGGACTTCTTCATCGCAACCCCCAGTCAAATACTCCGATCGACGATAGCACTGAGCGCCGACTTTCGACGAGGACCGCCACCGCCGCATTCAGGTGGGCGGAAGTTGAATCCCGGAGTGCGACACAACGAGACGAGAACGTGAGTCAACACCAAAACTAACTGAGTGCCGTGGTGAGCCGTGACGGGTCAAGTCACAGCCGATGGGGCCGAAAACCAATAAGTCGTTTCAAACATCGGGCAAGCGGCACGCCCAAGCAAGGATGCATCACATGAAAGCCGCCAGCCTCTCCACCGCTCACCAGACGCTCGAAATCGACCGCCGCGACGCGGGATTCTTCGCGTACCACGGCGCTTGGGCTCCGGGCATCCGACTCTTCAGAAACCTGCGCTTCGCCTCGAAGGCCTTCATCATTTCTCTGGCCTTCATGGTGCCCATGCTGGCGCTGCTGATCTGGCTGCTGACAACCCAGACCACCGAGGCCATGCAGGCGCGCATGAACTCGACCCGCCAGCTGGTGGAAGTCGCACGCGGCATCGTCAGTTCAGCTCAAGCCGCGGAAGCCGCCGGCACGATGACCCGAGAGCAAGCGCAGCTGCTGGCCATCGGCCAGCTTGAGAAGCTGCGCTACGACGACAAGGAGTACTTCTGGATCAACGACATGCAACCGCGCATGGTCATGCACCCGATCAAGACTGCCCTCAACGGCAAGGACATCGGCGATGTGAAAGACCCGAACGGCCTTGCCCTGTTCAGCGCCATGGTCGCCTTGGTCCGCAAGGACGGCAAAGGGTTCGTTGCCTATCAATGGCCCAGGCCCGGGACCGACAAGCCGGTCGACAAGATCTCGTTCGTGCAGGGCTTTGAGCCGTGGGGATGGGTGATCGGCTCGGGCGTTTACACCGACGACCTGCGCAACGCAACGATCACCCGATTGAGCTGGGCGGGCGGCGTCTTCGCGGTCGCATTGCTGATCGCCGGTTACCTGTTCCTGAGTTTTTATCGCGTCATGGATGGCGGGCTGAAGGAAACCCGGCGGCACCTGCGCGCGATGACGGATGGCGATCTGACCACTTCACCGTTCCCCTGGGGCAACGACGAAGCCGCACAGTTGATGACCGAGTTGCGAGCCATGCAGGAGTCGCTCCGAAAGATCGTGAACAGCGTTCGCGGGTCCTCGGAGTCGATCGTTCACGCCAGTACCGAAATCGCATCCGCGTCCATGGACCTGTCGGCACGCACCGAACAAACAGCGGCCAACCTTGAGCAAAGCGCTTCCTCGATGGAGGAGATCTCGTCGACTGTCAAGCACACGGCAGACAACGTGCGCCAAGCCGCCGAGGTGGCGGCCAACAATTCGCGGGCGGCTTCGCGCGGTGGCGAGGTCATCGCCGAGGTTGTCAGCACGATGGACGACATCAATAACTCGTCCAAGAAGATCGGCGACATCATCGGTGTGATTGACGGCATTGCCTTCCAGACGAACATTCTCGCGCTCAACGCGGCCGTCGAGGCAGCGCGCGCGGGTGAGCAAGGAAGAGGATTTGCGGTGGTCGCCACAGAGGTCCGAAGCTTGGCTCAACGCAGCGCTCAGGCCGCCAAAGAAATCAAGACCCTCATATCGTCCAGCGTCGAGAAGGTGGAGTCGGGATCCCGGGTGGTCCGGGGTGCCGGTGACACCATGCAGGAGTTGGTCGTCAATGCGCGGCGCATGAACGACCTGCTCGCGGATATTTCGACCGCCGCGTCTGAGCAGAGCAGCGGTGTGTCGCAGGTCGGCTCCGCGGTCAACGAGCTTGATCGCATGACGCAGCAAAACGCCGCATTGGTGGAACAGACGGCAGCGGCCTCCTCCGCCTTGAGGGACCAGGCCATCGGCTTGGCCAACGAAGTCGACAGATTCAAATTGCCAGCGGGGTGCTGACGCGCGGGGACACCGGTCGGGCATGAGCTGGCACGGCTCGGCGGAAATGGCGCGCCCTCCCCCAGCCGCATCAATTTGAGTTAGCAGGTGTCAGGATTTGACTTTCGCAGGCCGCGGCCGCAGTGGCGGGTGTTTGGACACCCCGTCCGTTACAGGGGCACGCCATGGAGGCGCCGCAGGTACGAACTGCGGCGCTTTTTCTTGGGCGGCCGACATCATTCGGCAGCCCGCGGTGACTCACGCACCGACGACACGAGTACCCGCCACGTGTGGCCGTCGAGGACGGTTCAGGCTTGCCCCACGTCTTGGCCGCTGGAAACGCAACTCAATGATGTAATTTACGCGTTTGAACGCTGCTGCGGATCGGCAGCTCAACCCAAGTTCGCTGTCCACGCCTCACACTGACGGAGCCATATCCAGGAACCCTCGCATGACCGATTCAACCCTTTACGCGCCTCCCAAGGTCTGGACTTGGGTCAAGCCCAATGGCGGTGATTGGGCAAACATCAACCGGCCGATCGCTGGTGCGACCCACGAAGCGGAGCTTCCTCTGGGCCAGCACCCGCTGCAGCTGTATTCGATGGGCACGCCCAACGGGGTGAAGGTCACGATCTTGCTGGAGGAGCTGCTCGCGGCTGGTCATGAGGGGGCGCAGTACGACGCATGGCTCATCAAGATTGGAGAGGGCCAACAGTTCGGTTCCGGTTTCGTCGAGATCAATCCGAATTCAAAGATTCCGGCCCTCGTCGATCGCAGCACATCGAGCCCGGTTCGAGTCTTCGAGTCCGGCTCGATCCTGTTGTATCTGGCCGAGAAATTTGGAGCTTTCCTTCCCAAGGAGCTCACGGCTCGCACAGAGACCTTGAACTGGCTGTTCTGGCAGATGGGCAGTGCGCCTTACCTGGGCGGCGGTTTCGGCCATTTCTACGCCTACGCGCCAACCAAGTTCGAATACCCGATCGACCGCTTCGCGATGGAGGTGAAACGCCAGCTCGACGTGCTCGAGCGGCGCTTGGCCGAAAGCGAATACTTGGCTGGCCAGGACTACACGATCGCCGACATCGCGGTGTTCCCTTGGTACGGCGCACTTGTGAAGGGCTGGCTTTATGGAGCGGCTGAGTTTCTAAGCGTTCAGGACTGCCAGCACGTCCTGCGTTGGGCCGACTCGATCCTCCTGCGGCCGGCCGTGAATCGCGGGCGCATGGTCAACCGCACCTGGGGTGAGCCATCCGAGCAACTACACGAACGCCACGACGAAAGCGATTTCGAGTCGAACACCCAAGACAAGATCATGGCCAAGTTGCCTTGATGGCGGCCTCATGCGCCCGAAGTAAACCGAACGGCCGTGGCCCTCGTTATGGATGCAAGCTCGGTAAATACCGAGACCGCTCACCCAGCTCGGAGCCAACGCGAGCGCTGTTTGAACTGGAATACCGAACGTGAATAAGAACCTGCTTGTTGCCGCCGTCCTGACCACCTTCGCGGCTGTTTCGTTTGCTCAAGCACCGGCGGCTGCCAAGCCTGCAGAAACGACGGCCGCTCCGGCAGCAGCCACCGCTCCGGCACCGGCACCTGCCGCATCGAAGCCCGTTCACAAGAAGCACGCCGAGAAGAAGAAACACGAAGCCAAGGAAGTGGCTCCAGCAGCTTCCGCCGCAAAGTGATCTGAAGCTTCTCCGATGCACGGCCCCTGAGGAAACTCAGGGGCTTTTTTTGTTTGGGACGGCCGCTACTGTTCCCCGGTGCAGACCTGGATCATCACTGCGCGTAGCGACTTGCGGTCTTTCCCATGAATTGAACCGCCCCGGGTTTCGAGGAGGCTCCAACCTTTGAGAAGATGGAGCCATGAACAAGTCGAACAAGTTCTCACCTGAGGTCCGCGAGCGCGCGGTGCGCCTGGTGCTGGAGCACCGCGGGGAGTACCCCTCGCTGTGGCTGGCAGTCGAATCGATCGCGCCCAAGATCGGCTGCGTGCCGCAGACGCTGCTGACCTGGGTCAAGCGCCATGAGGTCGACAGCGGCGTTCGCGAAGGCGTGACGACGTCGGAAGCACAGCGGGTCTGCGCTGCGTATGCGAGAAGAACACTCCAAGCGAGCCAACACCTTGTGGTGGCGACGTGGCATCCGCGGCTGCGACCATCACGTGAAGATTCTCAAGCAGCCCCACCGGGTGAGCTATGTGCTGGTCGCGGATGCTCTTGAACTCTTCATGAGCCTTTCGCAGGTTGGGCATGGATGCGTATATTTCGGGGGAGAGACCCCTGCGCCTGGGGATGCACCGATCTTTGTGATCGAGGTGCCGGTGCAACTGAAACGCTGCGGGATGGCGGTGCGGTTGGTGGTGAGACCCGCAGGCTCACCGATTGATCCAGAAGTCGATGCGGGTCTGGTGGCGTTAATCGGCAAGGCGCTGGATTGGTTTGAGCGGCTGAGGTCAGGACGGGCTGACAGCGCGATGGCGATTGCCGAGCAAGATCAGGTGCGAAGTGCTTACGTGACCAAGGTAATGGGGCTGGCGTATCTGGCGCCGGACATCTTGCGCAGTCTGGTGCGCGGAGATCATCCGAGGGAGCTGAGTGCGGATCGGTTGATGAAGATGCTGCCGTTGCCGCTGGGCTGGGAAGAGCAGCGCGTGGTGCTGAAGATGAGCGGGTGACGCTGCGTCGCTAAGGGCAATCAGGGCTCGCTTTGGCGGGCCTTTTGCGTTCAGGGATTCGGTGGCTCAGGCCAAAGCGTCACTGAAGAAATGGGCGGCCCAGACGGGGCAGCCCCAATGCCTTGATCGATGGGGAATTCGGGGGAAGCTCGAAAAGCCCAGACTGGGCCCCTGCCCGCAGGCCCGCGTGGCGCGGGCCTGGACAAAAAAAAGCCCTTCACGGGGAAGGGCTTGGTCTAACTGGCGGAGCCGGAGGGATTCGAACCCTCGATGCAGGTTTTGCCCACATACTCCCTTAGCAGGGGAGCACCTTCGGCCACTCGGTCACAGCTCCGCAGCAAATCAGCTTGAATTCTACCTGCTCGACTTGCGAGCAGAGCGCTCAGACTGGTGCTTGTTCGAGGTCAAAAGCCTTGTGCAACGACCGCACGGCGAGCTCCATGTACTTCTCGTCGATCACCACGCTGGTCTTGATCTCGCTGGTGGTGATCATCTGGATGTTGATGCCTTCGGCACTGAGCGTGCCGAACATCTTGCTGGCCACGCCCACGTGTGAGCGCATGCCGATGCCCACGATGCTGACCTTGCAGATCTTGGGGTCGCCCGACACCTGAGCGCCGCCCACGCTGGGCAACACCACGTTTTGCAGCAGGTCGATGGTGCGGGCGTATTCGTTGCGGTGAACGGTGAACGAGAAGTCGGTTTTACCGTCGTGAGACATGTTCTGGATGATCACGTCGACGTCGATGTTGGCTTCAGCCACCGGACCCAGGATCTGAAACGCGATGCCTGGCCGGTCGGGCACGCCGATCAGGCTGATCTTGGCTTCGTCACGGTTGAAGGCGATGCCCGAAACGACAGCTTGTTCCATTTTTACGTCCTCTTCAAAAGTGATCAGCGTGCCCGATTGGGCTTCTTCTGCGATGTCGATGTCCCACGGCGTGAAGCTCGAAAGCACGCGCATGGGCACTCGGTATTTGCCGGCGAACTCGACCGAGCGGATCTGCAAGACCTTGGAGCCCAGGCTGGCCATCTCGAGCATTTCCTCGAAGCTGATGGAGCTCAGGCGGCGTGCCTCGGGAACGATGCGCGGGTCGGTGGTGTAGACGCCATCGACGTCGGTGTAGATCAGGCATTCGTCGGCCTTGAGCGCTGCGGCCACGGCCACCGCCGAAGTGTCCGACCCGCCACGGCCGAGCGTGGTGATGTTGTTGTGCTCGTCGACGCCTTGGAACCCGGTGATGACCACCACCTTGCCTGCAGCCAGGTCCGCACGCACGCGCTGGTCGTCGATGCTCTGGATGCGCGCCTTGGTGAAGGCCGAGTCGGTCTTGATCGGCACTTGCCAGCCCGCATAGCTGACGGCCTGAATGCCTTCGGCCTGCAGCGCGATGGCCAGCAGGCCGACGGACACCTGCTCGCCAGTGGAAGCGATCATGTCGAGTTCGCGCAGCAACTCAGGCGAACTGCCGCTGGGGGAAACTTCCCTGGCCAGTCCGAGCAGCCGGTTGGTTTCGCCGCTCATCGCCGAGGGCACGACAACCATCTGATGTCCGGCACGCGACCACTTGGCGACGCGCTTGGCGACGTTGCGGATGCGCTCGGGCGAGCCCATCGAGGTGCCGCCGTATTTGTGAACTGTGAGAGCCATAAATTGGAGTGCGTTGGGGCGCGAAGCCGTTGTCAACTCGATCGCGAAAAGCCCTCGATTTTACGGCCACGCATCAAAGCCATCTACCGCATCGGTTCAGCGTTTCAACAAGGGCTCCCACGACAGCATGGCCTGTGCTTGTCCGGGCAGGCCAATCACCCTCGCATCGAGACCCAACCCCGGCACAAAAACCAACTGACCGCCGCTGAACACCAGCGGTCCGCTGCGCTCCCAGGACGCCAGACTGGCCGCCTGGAACTGCTTTTTCAAGCTGCGTGGGGGGCGGCCCAGTCCGGCTTGAAATCGCTCACCGCCCAACCGCTCGCGCAGTTCCAAATGGGCCAACCAGGCCAGTGGCACGCCGCCTTCTTTCACGCGGGTCACCCGGAGCGCCCCGCCCCACCCCGGCAAACGGTAGATGCCGGCACGGTGCAACTGCAGTGCGCTCTCGCGGGCGTTGGTCTTTGGCGACGAAGCGGCGCTTTCTGGCACACAGACGAGACGACCCCGGCGGCGGTACAGGCTGGCGCCGGGCATCGGCCAGGATGCCGCACCGGCGCCGTTCAGCTCCTCGCCAAGCCGCTCGATCAGCGATGCCGGCGCGGGCTGGCCCGCTTGCCGACGCAGCCATTCGCGCAAAGCGTTGACCCGCCTCGGGAGCGACAGATTGAAAAGGCCGTGCAGACTGAGGCCGCGCACATCAGCCAGCGTGGTCAGATCAAGATCGGCCAGCTCATCAAGGCAGGCCTGGGCTTGCTGGGCCCAGGTGGCCGCGCAAGCCAGGGCCGGTTCAACGTTCGCAAAAGCCTGTTCGAGCGCGGGCCAAACCTGACGGCGCAGGCGGTTGCGGGCGTAGCGGTCGTCCTCGTTGCTGTCGTCATCAACGTAAGCAATGTGGTGTTGCTGTACGTAGGCCTCGATCGAACTGCGCGGCAGGTCCAGCCATGGCCGCATCCACACCAGTCCATCGCGCTCGATTTCTCGCGGCATACCAGCCAAGCCCGCCACACCCGCCGATCGAAAGGCCTGCAGCAAGAAGGTCTCGGCCTGGTCACGCCGATGGTGAGCCAGCAGGACGACGCTGGCTCCTTGTGCGATGGCCATCTCGCGCAAGGCGGCATAGCGCTCACGACGGGCCCAAGCCTCGACACTGTCGCCGACCTGGGGCCTTGTGTTCAGACGGGTGGTTGCGAAAGAAAGGGCATGCCCCTCGGCCGCCCAGGACGTGCATTGATCGCTGCAGTGCTGCTGCCAGGCGTCGGCGTGGGTACTCAGCGCGTGATTGATGTGAAGCGCCACCACGCGCCAGCCGTGGTCTTGCGCGGCTGCCAGCGCGGCATGAAGCAAGGCCGCCGAATCGCGGCCACCGCTGTAAGCGACAGCGACCACGCAGCCACCTGGCGGTGACTGCATGGAAGGTACCGTCAGCGGCACCCTGCTCGCCTCGATCAGCGGTCGGTCGTGTCGGCGAAACGGCCGTAGGACTGCAGACGCTCGTAACGCCGCTGCAGCAACTCCTTGGTGCCGAGGTCGCTGACCTGACGCAGCGCATCGTTCAGAGCCCGCTTCAGAAAGGCCGCCATCTGCTTGACGTCGCGGTGACCGCCGCCCACGGGCTCATTCACGATCTTGTCGACCAGCCCCAACGCCTTGAGCCGGTGCGCCGTGATGCCCAGCGCTTCAGCCGCATCCGATGCACGCTCCGAGGTCTTCCAGAGGATGGACGCACAACCCTCGGGTGAAATCACCGAATAGATCGAGTACTGGAGCATCAGCAGCTGATCGCCGACGCTGATGGCCAGCGCACCACCGGAGCCGCCCTCACCGATGATCGTGACGATGATCGGCACTTCGAGCTGTGCCATCTCGAAAATGTTGCGCCCAATGGCCTCGGATTGCCCACGCTCCTCGGCGCCGATACCGGGGTAGGCGCCAGGCGTATCGACGAACGTGAAGATGGGGATGCCGAACTTCTCGGCCAGCTTCATCAGGCGCAGCGCCTTGCGGTAGCCCTCGGGACGCGACATGCCGAAGTTGCGCTGACCGCGCTCTCGCGTGTCACGTCCCTTTTGGTGTCCGAGCACCATGCAGGCCTGGCCGTTGAAACGCGCCAAGCCCCCCACGATCGACTGGTCGTCGGCGAAGTGCCGGTCCCCGTGCAGCTCGTGAAAGTCTGTGAAGACCTCGTTGACGTAGTCCAGCGTATAGGGCCGCTGTGGATGCCTCGCGATCTGTGTGACCTGCCAGGGTGTCAGGCTCGCGTAGATGTCCTTCGTGAGCTGCAAACTCTTTTTGCTGAGCCGATCGATCTCTTCGGAGATATCGACAGCGGACTCGTTTTGTACGTAGCGCAGCTCGTCGATCTTTGATTCGAGCTCAGCCACAGGCTGCTCAAAATCAAGAAAGTGTTTCTTGCTCATTCGTGTGCGATCTCGCAGAAAAGGGGCAACGCGTACCGCCTTGGCAAGGCGTCAATAGTCTACCGGCAGCGGATCCAGGCTGCGCCAGATGAACCAGGTGGCCACGGTGCGGTAGGGAGCCCAGGCCTCTCCGACCTCACGCGCCTCAGCTCGCGACACCGGCTCCCCGCTGAAGTAGTTGACGCTGATGCCTTTGATCAACCCGACATCGTCGAGAGGCAGTACATCGCAGCGCATGAGGTGAAAGATCAGGAACATCTCGGCCGTCCAGCGGCCGATGCCTCGAATTTCAATCAATTGCTTGATGATGGCCTCATCTGGCATCTGAGCCCACTCATGCTCGCGCACTGAACCCAGCGCGAAATGGCGAGCCAGATCGTTGAGGTACTCGGTCTTTCGCGCGGACAACCCGGCCAGCCGCAGCTCAGCCATGGGCAAACGCAACAGGTCCGCTGGCTCCAAGGTCGTGGAAGAACCCGGCATGGCCGCCACGAAGCGGTCCCATACCGCCTGCGCTGACTTGACGGAAATCTGCTGGCCGACGATGGACCGCGCCAGAGTCGTGAAGGCGTCGCCGCGGGTCTGCAGCCGCCGTGCACCCAACGTCGGAATCAGCTTGCACATCACGCGGTCACGCTTGGCGAGGTGCTTGCAGGCGTCCTCCCAGACACCAGGCACGGACAAGGCTGCAGAAACGGTCATCCCTTGACCCAGGTCGTGCCTTGGGCAGAGTCTTGCAACAAAACGGACTGCTCGGCCAGTTCCTTGCGGATCTGGTCAGCCCGCCCGAAGTCGCGTGCAGCCTTGGCGGCATTGCGCTCTGCGATCAACGCGTCAATGCGAGCTTCGTCAAGCCCGCTGCCGGATTGCAAGTAAGCACGAGCGGGTTGCTGCAGCAAACCCAGCGTGGCGCCCAGCGCCTTGAGCATGCCGGCCGCGGAGACCGAATGCGTGCGGTTCACTTCACCTGCCAGGTCGAAAAGCACCGCGACCGCGCCGGGTGTGTTGAAGTCTTCGTTCATCTCGCTGCGAAATTGCGCAGCTTGCGGCTGCGACCAGTCGACCGACTCGGCCTGGCCATCGGACACATTGACGCTGGCCAGCGCGACGTAGATGCGACGAAGCGCCTGCCGCGCGTCGTCAAGGTTGGCGTCACTGAAGTTGAACGGACTGCGATAGTGAGTGCGCAGCATGAAAAACCGGACCGTCTCCCCGTCGTAGCGCTTGAGCACATCGCGAATGGTGAAGAAGTTGCCCAGCGACTTCGACATCTTTTCGTTGTCGACGTTAAGGAAACCGTTGTGCATCCACACATTGACAAAAGGCCGGCCGGTGGCGCCCTCGCTTTGCGCGATCTCGTTCTCGTGGTGCGGAAACTGCAAGTCGAGCCCACCGCCGTGAATGTCGAAATGCTCTCCAAGCAGCGCGCACCCCATCGCCGAACACTCGATGTGCCAGCCCGGACGCCCGCGGCCAAAGGGACTGTCCCACTTGGCATCTTCCGGCTCGCTGTCCTTGGCGGACTTCCAGAGCACGAAGTCGAGAGGGTCGTCCTTGCCGTCGGCCACTGCCACCCGCTCGCCAGCGCGCAGCTGGTCCAGGGACTTGCCAGACAGCCGGCCATAAGCCGGAAATTTGCGAACCGCGTAGTTCATGTCGCCGTTGGTCGAGCGATAGGCCAGACCCTTTGCTTCGAGCGTGGCAATCATCGAGAGCATCTCGGGCACGTACTCGGTCGCTCGCGGCTCGTGGGTCGGCGGCAAGATGCCCAGCGCCGCCACGTCCTCGTGCATGGCAACCGTCATCTCGTCGGTCAACTGACGAATCGTGATGTTGCGCTCGACAGCCCGCTTGATGATCTTGTCGTCGATGTCGGTGATGTTGCGCACGTAGGTCACTTCGTAACCCAGCACTTCAAGCCAACGGCGCACCACGTCGAACGCCATCATGAAACGGGCGTGCCCCACGTGGCAGTAGTCGTAAATCGTCATGCCGCACACGTACATGCGGACACGCTGGGGATCTATCGGTGAGAAAGCTTCGACTTCGTGAGTCAGCGAATTGAATATGCGCAGCGTCATGGGCCAGGTTCGATGGCTGCGCTCGAATGGCGCAACACGATGTTTTGATGTTTGGACAGGACGGTTGCGAGCCAATCGGGACGCCGCTGCGTTACGACAACGGCGACGACCGGATCGCGAGGCGGCGAATGTCGCACACCTACAATCCTGATCAAAATCAGTATAGCGGCGGGTCGTTTCCGAACCTGCCGCGCGCCACTGCGAAACACCTGCCTGAACTGCCTGAACCCCCTCATGCCTGTTTGCCGCTTTACCACCCCCGCGCTCTTCGCGGCACTGCTTTCTTTGGCCCTCTCGGCAACTGCCAGAGCCAGTGAAGCAACAGACATCGCGCAGATGTTTCGTGCCGGGCAGCAGACCGAGGCTTTTGCGCGGTTGGACAAGTCGTTGTCGAGTCGAACGGCTTCTCCCGAGTTGCGCTTTCTCAAGGGCGTGCTTCTCGTGGAAGTGCGCCGCACAAGCGAGGCTTTGGTGGTTTTCCAAAATCTCACCGAAGAGTTTCCAGAACTGCCGGAGCCTTACAACAACCTCGCTGTGCTTTATGCAGCTTCAGGCGAATTCGAAAAGGCACGCACTGCGCTAGAAGGTGCGATTCGCGCCAACCCGGGGCTGGCCGTGGCCTATCTGAACCTCGGGGATGTCTATGCCCAACTGGCGCGTCAGTCCTATCAAAAGGCTCAAAAGATCGACGCGGCCAGCGCGGGCATACCGGCTCGTCTGTCGGTGCTGCGAGAACTGAGCGAATCCCGCAATCAAAAATCCGCTCCCTGATCCGGCAGCGGCAGCGTACCGAAATTTCAGGAGCCAGTTCAATGCGCTACCCATCTTTTGCGGCCGCCTCGGTGATCACGCTGGCGCTGACCACCCTCTCATGTGCGGCATTGGCCCAGAAAGTGGCCATGTCGACCAGCCTTGGCGAAGTCGTTCTCGAGCTCGATGCTGCCAAGGCACCCAAGACCGTCGACAACTTCGTGCAGTACGTGAACGCTGGCCATTACAACGGCACGGTTTTTCATCGGGTCATCGAGAACTTCATGATCCAAGGCGGTGGGTTCTCTGCGGACATGAAGGAAAAACCCACTCGCGCACCGATCGGACTTGAAAGCAAGAACGGCCTGAGCAATGTGCGCGGCTCGATCGCCATGGCGCGCACGATGGACCCGAATTCGGCCACCGCGCAGTTTTTCATCAACGTCAAGGACAACGGTTTTCTCAACGCCTCCAACTCGCCCGACGGCAACGGTTATGCGGTGTTTGGCAAAGTTGTCTCTGGCATGGATGTCGTCGACAAGATCCGCGCAGTGAAAACAGGCAACAAGGGTCCGTTTCAAGACGTTCCCGTCGAGCCGGTTGTCATCACGAAGATGGTGATCCTTAAGCCGTGAAGTCGGTTGCCAGCCCGAAAATATCTCTACCCTCCCCCTCAGCTAGCACAACAAATCATGAGCAAGAACGTTGAACTGCACACCTCGCATGGCCTGATCCTGATTGAACTTGACGATGTCAAGGCACCTGCCAGCACTGCCAATTTCCTCACCTACGTTCAAAGTGGTCACTTCGACGGCACCATCTTTCACCGTGTGATCAAGGGCTTCATGATTCAGGGCGGCGGGTTCGATGCCGACATGAAGCAAAAGCCTTGCGCAGCGCCCATTGCCAACGAAGCAGCCAACGGCCTGAAAAACAAGCGCTATACGCTCGCGATGGCGAGAACCTCTGATCCTCACTCGGCAACTGCGCAGTTCTTCATCAACGCCAACGACAACGAGTTTTTGAATTTCAAGAGCGAGACCCAAAGTGGTTGGGGCTACGCCGTGTTCGGACAGGTGATTGGCGGCACCGAGGTGGTTGATGCCATCGAAGGCGTGAAGACTGGGCGCAAGGGCTTTCACGATGACGTGCCCAACGAGCCCGTCACGATCGTCAAGGCCGTCGCGGTCTGACTCGCGAGA
>CANBSV010000069.1 GCA_947372225.1 Burkholderiales bacterium
ACCGCGCTGTATGCCTTCGACGCCACCGCGGGCGACAAGGTGTTCTTCGACTTCCAGTCGGTCAGCAACAGCGATTCCAGCTGGCGGCTGATCAGCCCCACGGGCGATCAGCGCTGGATCACGGGTCTGGGCACCGATGTGGACGTCACGACGATCGACCAGACCGGCCGCTGGGTGCTGATGCTCGAAGGCCGTCGTTACCAGGCGGCCACGCCCAACAGCTTCCGCTTCAACGTGCAGCCGGTGGCCAGCAACGTCACCGACATCACGCTGGGGCAGCAGGTGGGCACCGGGCCACGCTGGGTCGCCGGCGCGCCGGCGCTGGGTGGTGGCGGCGCCCTCGCCTTCGACGACATGCGCGAGGTCATCGTGCCGAGCTCGCCGACAACCAACCTGCGCAACGACCTCACGATCGAAGCCTGGATCCGGCCCGACCGCTACCCCAGCACCTGGATGCCGATCGCGGTCAAGGACAACGCCGCCGACCAGGCGTCTTACGAGCTCTGGCTCACCAACTCGGGCTCCCTGTGGTGGGCCTCGACAGACGCTTCCGGGCGCCACGTGGCGCAAAGCGCTTCGGGCTCGATTCAGCTCGGGCGCTGGTCGCATGTCGCCGCGGTCGTCGACCGCAGTTCAGCGACGCCGCAGTTGCGTCTGTACATCGACGGCGTGCTCGCGGCGCAGGCTGGCGTCGGAGCGGGACCGGCGATCGATCTGCCCGACGCCCTGCGCATCGGCTCGACGGCGGTCACCACCCGCGCCGACTACGATCATTTCGACGGCGTCATCGACGAATTCCGGCTGTGGAACGTGGCTCGCAGCGGCGCCCAGATTGCCGCCAGCCGCGACAGCGCCATCACCATCCCGACCGCCGGCCTCGCCGTGCGGTTCGGTTTCGATGACGGGCCGTCGGCCACCAGCGCAGCCGACAGCAGCGGCAACGGCGCGACCGGCAGCATCGGCCACCTGTTCGCCGGCAACGCCGGCACCATCGCCGGCGTGATCGCGCAGCCGGGTCAGACCGACAGTTACCGGTTCACCCTGGCCAGCGATCGGCGCGTCGCCATGGACTCGTTGACCAACGGATACGGCACCATCGTCTGGACCCTCACCGGCCCGCAAGGCGTGGTGGCCTCGCGCAACCTGAGCAGCACCGACTCGTCGGACTTCTATCCGGTCTACGACCTCAAGGCCGGCAGCTACACACTGACGTTTGATGCGACGGGCGATCAGTCGGGCATCTACGCCTTGCGCTTGCTCGACCTGTCGAGCGCGACAGCCATCACGCCGGGCTCTCCGGTGACGGGCGAACTGCGCCCGGGCAGCGAAACCGATCTGTACCAGTTCAACGCCACCGCCGGTCAGCGCTTTTTCTTTGACCTGCAGTCCATCGCCAACGGCGACGGCCAGTTCCGCCTGATCTCGCCCACCGGCCAGCAGATCTGGGCCACCGGTCTGGGCAGCGATGTCGACTCGTTCAACGTGCCGCTGACCGGGATTTACACGCTGCTGGTCGAAGGCCGCCGCTACAACTCGCCCACCACCAACCCCTACCGTTTCAACCTGGTGGAGGCACCCGACACCACCACTGACATCACGCTGGGGCAGTCTGTCGGGCTGCAGCCGCGCGTGGTGCCTGGCGCCGTGGGCAGCGCCCTGTCGCTCGACAGCCTGAACCATGTCGAGGTGCCCGACAGCGCGTTGACCAGCCAGACCGGCAATGTCACGGTTGAGGCCTGGATCAACCCGGCCCGGTTCGACAACACCTGGATGCCGATCGTCACCAAGGACAACGCCGGTGTCCAGCGCAGCTACTCGCTGTGGTTGAACTCGAATGGCTCGGTCTATGGTGACAGCCGTGATGCCTCGGGCATCCACGGGGCCAGCACCGCCGCGGGTGCGGTCGTTGCGAACCGCTGGACGCATGTGGCGATCGTCATCGACCGCAATGCCGCCACGGCCGGCGTGCACATCTTCATCAACGGCGTCGATGCCACGGTCAGCAACCCCGGCGGCGTACCTAACGCCGCCCTACCGGCTCAAAGCACAGGCGAACCGCTGCGCATTGGTGCCAGCGGCGAGCCCAACTCTTCGTACACCGTCTTCAATGGCGCCATCGACGAGGTGCGTGTCTGGTCCACGGTCCGCACCGCATCGCAGATCCTCGCCAACAAGGACACCGCTCTCACCGGCAGCGAAGCCGGGCTGGTCGTCAATCTGCCGCTCGATGCCGTCACCTCGGGCAGCACCGTCAACCGCGTGACCGGCGGCGATGCCGGCGCGGTCATCAACACCCTCGCAGGGCTGCCCGGCACGATCGCCGGTGTGATCGCCGTGCCGGGCCAGACCGATCGCTATCGCTTCACGTTGGCCAACCGCACGACCGTGCTGCTCGACAACCTGAAGGCTGCCAATTTCACGCTCGGCTGGCGCCTGACCGGCCCCGGCGGGTTCGACCTGTCGCGGAACATGGATTCCACCGACTCCAGCGACGGCTACCCGCTGCTCGACCTGGCGGCAGGCACCTACACGCTGACCATCGATGCCAGCAACGACAACACTGCGCCCTACGGCCTGCGGCTGACCGATGTGGCGTCGCTGCCCACGATGACGCCGGGCACGGCCGTCTCGGGCCAGTTGCAACCGGGCAGCCGCACCGACGGCTACCGATTCGCGGGCACGGCCGGCGATCGTTTCTATCTCGATCAGCAAAACGCCACCAACAGCGACGGCCGGGTGCGACTCATTTCGCCGTTCGGTGACGAGGTCTGGAACACCAGCCTGGGCACCGACATCGAGACCTTCGCCCTGCCGTTCAGCGGCACGTACACGCTGCTGGTCGAAGGCCGCCGCTACAACACCGATGTCCCCAACACGTACAGCCTCAATCTGCAGCCGATCGTCGATGTGAGCAGCACGTTGGTGATGGGGCAGCCCCAGGCCATTGACCCCGGATGGCAACCAACCGGTGGCATTCTGGGCGGCGCATTGCCGTTGACCGGAAGCCGCTGGCTCGAGGCACCTGTGGATGACGCGCTGAATCTACGCTCCACGGTCACGATGGAAGCCTGGGTCAACCTCGACGGCTTTCCGGCAACATGGACGCCTGTGTTCTACAAGGGCGACGGCGATTTCAACCAGCGCACTTATTCGATGTGGATCCGCAATGACGGCGCGGTACACATCTCCACAGGCGCCGGTGCGGTGCAAGGGATCGTCACCGATCCAGGGCTGGTGATCCCTGGCCAGTGGGTGCACCTGGCCGGTGTGATCGATCGCATCAGCGGGACGATGCGCATTTTGGTCAATGGCGTCGAGCAGCGCAGCGGCAGTGTGGCGACCGGTCTGGCGGGCAGCTCGACAACACCGCTTCTGGTGGGGGCCTTGCGCGGGTTGGAAGGCAACGAGCACCTGAGCGGACGCATTGACGGCGTGCGCGTGTGGAACACGGCGCGCAGCAACGTCGACATCGCTGCTGACGTTGCCGCCACGCGCAACGGCATCCAACCGGCAGTCGGAGCGGGACTTGTCATCGACTGGAGAATGGACGGCTCGGGCGCAACCACCGTTGTGACCGATTCCAGTGGAAATGGGCTCAATGGTGTCGTCGCGGGCCTGGGTGCAGTGCTGCCGGACGCGGTTCAGGGTCGCATCACGGTGCCGGGCCAGAAAGTCGTCTACACGCTGGACCTCGCGACCACCAAGCAGGTGGTGTTCGACTCGCTGGCCGACACCAACTTCACCTGGAGCCTCACCGGCCCGCGCGGCGACCTGGTCAGTGGTCGCAGCTTCCAGGTCAGCGATTCACAGGACCGCGGCGGCTTCAATGGCTACAGCCCCGACCAGACCCGCACCGACCGGGTGGTGTACGAACTGGCGGCCGGCCACTACACGCTGACCGTCGATGCGCCTGGCGATGCCTTGGGCGACTTTGCCTTCCGTCTGCTCGACCTGTCCACCGCCACCGCCATCACCCCAGGCACGGCTGTCGACGCCACCATCGCCTCGGGCAACGCGACCCAGGCCTATCGGTTCAACGTCGCTGCCGGTGATCGTTTCTTCTTCGACCAGCTCGCGGCAGGCAACACCGACATGCTGTGGCGGCTGATTTCGCCCACCGGCGAGCAGCTCTGGAGCAGCGGCTTTGGCACCGACGTGGGCGAGCGCGCCTACCTGCAGGCCGGTGTCTACACGCTGCTGGTCGAAGGGCGTCGCTACAGCACACTGCCCAACGCCTACAGCTTCAACGTGGTGCCGCGAGGCAACGTGCTCACCGAGCGAAGCACGGGGTTCACGCAGGAGTTCGACGGACCGGCGCTCGACGCCCTGTGGGGCACCTCCGGCGGCGTGCCGCCCACCGTCGCTGACCGTGGCGCGCCCACCACCGGCTTCGAGACGCTGGACGGCGTGTCGGTGCTGCGCATGCACAGCTCATTTCCCAACGGCCCATCCGGTCAGTCGCTGCTGAGCAGTACCAATGTCGTGGGCGCCGGCATGCGCTTCGAGGCGCGGTTCAACACGCTGACCCAGCCGACGGCCGGCAGCGATAACGAAGTCCTCGGCCTGATGCTGCGCGACGCCGCCGACCCGAACATCTGGATCGCCACCGCAATAGCCACCGATGCCTCGGGCGGCACGAGGCGTCTGTTTGCGGACGCGCGCGGTGTGGGCGGCAACAGCTTTTTCCAGAGCACAACCTTCGCGTTCGCCGACAACACTTGGTACCGGCTTCGGCTGGAAGCCACGGCCTCGGGCGGCTTCGTGGCGGTGGTGGCCGACGACGCCGGCGTCGACCTGGCCTCGCTGTCGTTCGGCACCGCCACCGCCGCGGTCTTTGCCAATGGCGCGCGCTCCAGCCTGTACCAGGTCAACGGGGTGAACGGCGGAAGCACAGTCAATGTTGATGTGGCCGTCGACTGGGCGAAGTTCACCTCCACGCCACTGGCACCGGCTGCGCTGACGCTCGGCACCCTCGTCAACGGCAACCGCACCGTGGCGACCCAGCGCGACCTGTACACCTTCACCGTGGCCCAGGACACCCAGGTGGTGATGGACACCCGGGTCGACAACGGCTCGCTGATCTGGACGCTCACCGGCGAGCGCGGCGTGATGGGCGCGCTCAACTTCCAGCAACGCAGCTGGGACTGGACTGGCAACCCGGTGATGCGCCTGAGCGCCGGCACCTACACGCTGAAGGTCGACGGCAACACCACCGGCGCCTACGGATTCAGGCTGCTTGACCTCGCCTCCGCCACGGTGTTCACCGCCGGCACGCCGCAGTCGGGCACGCTTGCCCCGGGCAACTCGACGGCGCTGTATGCCTTCGACGCCACCGCCGGCGACAAGGTGTTCTTTGACATGCAGTCTGTCAGCAATGGCGACTCGAGCTGGCAGCTGATCAGCCCGACGGGCGACCAGCGGTGGTTCACCGGCCTGAACACCGACATCGACGTCACCACGCTCGATCAGACCGGCCGCTGGGTGCTGATTCTCGAGGGCCGGCGCTACCAGGCGGCATCGACCAACGCGTTCCGCTTCAACGTGCAGCCGGTGGCCGACAAGGTCGCGGCACTGGTGCTCGGTCAGGGGGTGGACGGCACCATCGACGTCACCGGACAGCAGGCCCGCTACACGTTCAACCTGGCGCAAAGCTCCAAATTACTGTTTGATGCCCTGTCCGACTCAGGCTTCACCTGGTCACTGGTGGGGCCGCGCGGTGCGGTCGTCGGGCGCAATGCGTCGGGCAGCGTCGGTCTGCTCGGTGACGTCCGCACGATCCGCTCCTCCGATTCGGCCGACATCGGCGGAAACCCGCTTCTCGATCTCATGGCCGGCGACTACACGCTGACCATCGACGCCCCAGCCGACACCACGGGCAGCTTCGCCTTCCGGTTGCTCGATCTGGCTGCCGCGACACCCATCACCCTGGGCACAGCCACCACCGGGTCACTCAGCCCCGGCAACGAGACCGACCTCTACAAGTTCAGCGCGGCAGCGGGCGACAGTTTTTACTTTGACGCTCAGCTGTTCTCGGCCACCACCGATGGCTTGTGGCGCCTGTTTGGTCCGGCAGGCAATGTGGTGTTCGCGAACTACGGCTTTGCCGATCAGGACGTGCTCACCTTGCCCGATGCCGGCACCTACACCCTGGCCATCGAAGGCAGGCGCTACCAGACCGCGGTCAACAACTACCGGGTGCTGGTGCAGCCACAGACCAACGCGGCGCCGGTGCGAATCACGGCGCTCGAGTCGGTGCCCGGACCGGACCTGACGCCCGCTGGCTTGCAGGTGAGCGGCGCCAGCGGAGCCATCGAAGCCGGCAGCACGGTCACCGTGTCGTGGAGCGACCGCAACGACGGCACGCTGCCGGCCGCCACGAGTTGGCGCGATCGCGTGGTCGTCACGCGCGTGGACACCGGCGAAGTACTGGCCAGCGCCGTGCTCCCTTACGACGTGGCCACTCTGGGTGAACTGGCGGTCGGCGCCCAGATGGCGCGCTCGGTGCAGATCGCCTTGCCCGAAGGTGCGCGCGGCGCAGGGGCGCTGCGCCTGACGCTGACGCAGGACATCGACAACGCGCTGGCCGAACAAAACCCCACCGGCGACGCCGAGACCAACAACACCGCGAGCACCGTCGTCACCTCGGTGCTGCCGACTTATGCCGACCTGCAGCCGAGCTTGCTGGCAGTTCAGCCAGCAAGCGGCTGGAAGGCGGGCGACACGGTCACGGTGACCTGGCGCAGCAGCAACACCGGCACGCGCGACGCCTCGGGCGCCTGGCAGGAAACCCTGCTGGTGCGCAACCTGTCGAACAACCAGACGGTGGCCACGCGCACCGTCACCCACGACGCCAGCACGCTGGCCGCCGGTGGCGCAGGTATCGATCGCAGCGTGTCGTTCACCTGGCCGGGCGGCACGCTGAGCACCGGCGTGTTCTCGTTCAACGTCACGCTCGACACCACCGACGCCGTCTTCGAGGTCAACGACGCCGGCACAGGCGAGACCAACAACGCGGCCGCGATCACCGTGGCTTCAGCACCCGACCTGACGGTCAATTCGCTGGCGCTGGATGCCGGGCCGGTGCTGTCGGGCAGCACGCTCACGCTGCGCTGGAACGACGTCAACGGTGGCGCTGCCGCCGTGACCAGCGGCTATGCCGACCGCATCGTGGTCGTCAACACACGCACCAACCAGACGGTAGTGAACGCCTCGCTGCTGTACGACGCAGTGGCTGGTGGTGCCATCGCCGCCGGCGACTCGCGCGCACGCGCCTTCAGCTTCACGCTGCCAGCCGGAGCGGCCGGCGTGGGCGGTTTGTCGATCACGGTGTACGCCGACTCGGACGCCAGCGGAAACACCAGCGTGCTCGAGGCGAATCTGGCCGGCACGGCCGAGGGCAACAACAGCGCTTCCATCACCGCCACAGCCACCGCCGCGGCCTACGCCGACCTCAAGGTCAGCGACGTGCAGTTCACCAGCCCGGCGCGCGGCGGCGACAAGGTCACCGTCACCTGGGTGGTCACCAACCAGGGCGGAGCACCGGCCACAGGCAACTGGGTCGACCGCGTCGTGCTGTCGGGCGACACCACGTTTGGCAACGGCGACGACAGCGCCACGGCGAACGCGCCGCACACGGGGCCATTGGCGGCCGGCGCCAGCTACACCGGTACCGCCGAAATCACCTTGCCGCTGAACTTCGACGGCACGCGCAACGTGATCGTGCGCACCGACGTGGATCAGGTGGTGCTCGAGCCCGACACCCTGGCCGACAACACCAGCGTGCCGACGCCCATCACGGTGGTGGCGCCGTACAGCGACTTCACCGTCGAGGTCGTCACCGCGCCCGATGCCGCGCTCTCAGGCACCTCGATCGAGATTGCCTGGCGCGTGCGCAACGTGGGTGACACCACGGCGGCCGGCAGCTGGCAAGACCGCGTGGTCATCTCTCAAGATGGCGTGTTCGGCAACGCCGACGACATCGTGCTGGCCACGGTCAACCGCAACGGACCGCTCATTGCGGGCGACGCCTACACGGTTCGCCAGACCTTCGCCCTGCCGTTCGAGGTGACCGGCACCTGGCGCGTGCTGGTCAAGACTGACGTGAACGCGCTGGTCTTCGAAGGTGCGCGAACCGGCAACAACGTGGGGACCCCAACGGCGGCGCTGGCGATCAGCCCGGCACCCGCGGCCAACCTGGTGGCCAGTTCGGTAGTGGGCGCTCCGCAAGCGCTGGCAGGGTCTTCGGTCACCGTCAGCTGGAATGTCACCAATGCGGGCGAAGCCACCGCCACCGGACCGTGGGTCGACTACGTCTACCTGAGCGCCGATGGCCAGCTCGCCGGCGCCACGCTGCTGGGCAGCCGCGCCCGCACCACGTCGCTGGCGCCGACCGAGAGTTACACCGGCAGCCTGCTGGTCAACCTGCCGGCCTGGGCCGACACCGACACCGCCCGCCTGCTGGTCGTGACCGATGCCGGCGGCGCGGTCTACGAATCGCAGCGCGAATCCGACAACGTCGCCAGCGCCGTCCAGCCGTTGCGTCACGTCGATCTGCGTGCCGACACCGTTCAGGCACCGCCCAGCGCCGACTCGGGCAACGCGATCAACGTCAAGCTCAACGTGACGCAGGCCGGCTCGGCCTCGCTGACCGGCAGCTGGGTGGACCGTGTCTACCTCTCGCGTGACAACGTGCTTGACGCCGGCGACCGACTGCTGGGCACACAGGCGGTCAGTGCCACCTTGAACCCGGGCGAGACGGGACACACCGATTTCAGCGTCACCGTGCCTGTCGATGCCGAAGGGGCCTGGTTCCTGCTGGGCGTCACCGATGCCGACAACGCCGTGTCCGAAGTCGGCTTCGAGGCCAACAACGTGAGCAGCACGCCGATCACGGTGGCGCTGTCGCCCTACGCCGACCTGCACACCAGCGACGTCCATGCGCCGCCGCAAACCATCGGTGATCCGGCCCACCTGACCGTCGACTGGACGGTGACCAACCTTGGCACCGGCGTCGGCCTGACGACGGCCTGGGTCGACACCATCGTCGCCTCTCGCGATGGCGTGCTGGGCAACGCCGACGACATCGTGCTGGGCAGCTTCAGCCGCGACACGGCACTGGCCGTCGGCGAGCACTACACCCGCTCTGAGAGCGTGATCGCACCACCCGGCCTGTCGGGCCGCTTCACGCTGTTCGTCAAATCGGATGCGGCCGGCCAGGTGTTCGAGAACGGCAACGAAGCCGACAACGTCGCCAGCACCTCGCCCATCGACGTGATGCCCATCGCGTATGCCGACCTGCAGTTCGCCTCGGCGGGCACCGCCGGCACGGCGCAATCGGGCGGCACGGTGGCGGTGAGCTGGCGTGTGGAGAACCGCGGCATCGGCCGCACCGATCTCTCGTCGTGGAGCGACCGCGTCACCGTGACCCGCAATGCCGACGGCACCGGTGTCGTGGCCACAGGCTCGTTCGACCACCTCGGTGTGCTGGCGGCCGGCACAGGCTATGACCGCAAAGGCAACGTCTCGCTGCCCGAGGGCCTGTCAGGCACCTTCTATGTGTTCATCGATACCGGCAGCCCGTACGAGTTCATCTACGCCGGCGACAACCGCGTGCTCGCGGGCATGGTCGATGTGGCGGTGGCGCCCAGTGCCGATCTGATCGTTCAAAGCATCGCCGTGCAGTCCTCGGCCCATGAGGGCGACACCATCCCGATCACCTGGACCGTGCTCAACCAGGGCGATGCGGCGGCGGTGGACACCATCGGGGACCTGGTGCAGTTGATCAAGCCGGGCGACGCCACGGTGCAACCGATCACGCTGGGCTACTTCAACCACACCGATGGGCTCGAGGCCGGCAAGTTCTACACGCGCACCGAACGCTTTGTGCTGCCGGTGCACATCGAAGGCGGTTGGGTGGTTCGGGTGTCGACCAACGTCGGCGCCCAGGTGTTCGAGCTGGGCGCGCGCGCCAACAACAACACCACGCTCGGCGCCAGCGAGTTGTCGCTGAGCACCAACCCGCGCCCTGACCTGCAGGTCAGCACCATCACTGCGCCCGATTCGGTCACGGCCGGCTCCGGTTTTGCCGTCACCTACCAGGTGGTCAACCGCGGCACTGTCGGCACGTCCGGCCGCTGGAATGACAAGGTCTACCTGTCGCTCGACAACAAGTTGAGCGGCGACGACCTGCTGCTCGACAGCGTGCTCAACCCGCAGGCGCTGGCCGCGCTGGGCGACCCGTACACCAGCGGCACCCGCACGGTGTCGGTGCCCACGCGCCTGGCAGGTCAGGCCTACATCCTGGTGGTGGCCGACGGCGACAACGCGCTCGACGAACACCCGAACGACTTCAACAACGTCACCGCACGCGGGATCACGATCAACGCGTACCCGCCAGCCGACCTGGTGGCCAGCAACGTCAGCGCGCCAGCCCAGGCGCTGTACGGCAGCGAGATCGAAGTCCACTTCAAGGTCACCAACAACGGCGTCAACGTCACCGACAAGTCCAGCTGGGTCGACTCCATCTGGCTGGCGCGCGACAAGACCCGCCCCACCCCGGGCCTGAAAGACGACAACGGCAACGTCATCGGCAATGGCGGCATCTTCCTGGGCAGTGCGGTGCACACCGGCGCGCTCGCGGTGGGCGAAAGCTACGACGCCGTCATCAAGGTGCGCATCCCCGCCGAGATCGAGTCGGGCAGCTACTTCATCACGCCTTGGACCGACGCCTACGACGCAGTCCTCGAGGACTCGTTTGTCGTCAACCCCGACGACCCGACCGACGCCGACAGCAACAACTTCAAGGCGCGCTCGATCGACATCATCGGCAACCCGCCGGTGCCGCTGCCGGATCTGCAAGTCACCAACGTGGTGGCCGATGCCACCGGTTCCACCGACGCACCGTTCACCGTCAGCTGGACCGTGCAAAACCGGGACGACGGCACGGCCGACGACTGGGCCGACAGCGTCTATGTGTCCGATCTGCCCTTCGGCTCGGCTGGCGCCAAGACCTGGTTCCTGGGCAGCTTCAGCCGCGTGAAGTCGCTGGCGCGCCTCGAGAGCTACACCAACACGCAAAGCTTCATGCTGTCGCCGGCGGTCAAGGCCGGCTACGTGACGGTGATCGCCGACACCAATCCGCTGATGCCGTTCGTGGTCGAGAGCCACGAGGACAACAACAGCAAGTCGACCACCACGCAGATCGCGTCGCGGCCGGCCGATCTGGTGCCGCTGTCGATGACGTCGACGCCGCACAACTTCTCCGGCGAAAAGACCACCGTCACCTGGACCGTCCAGAACCAGGGCCAGGCCGTGTGGAGCGGCACCAAACGCTGGTCGGACGAGGTGTGGTTCTCACCCGATCCCACATTCGGTGGTCGCGCCGTCAAGCTGGGTTCAGTGCTGCACGACAACGCCGCCGGGCTGGCCGCCGGCGCGAGCTACACCGAAACCGCCGATTTCACGCTGCCGGCCGGCACCGACGGTCCGTACTACCTCTATCTGTTCGTCGATGCGGCTGGAGGCCAGGCGGTGCCCGAAGACGTGGACGGCGGGAACAGCCGGTCGCTGGCCAAGTATGCTGGAACCGCCTATGAGCCGGTGGGCCTGGCCAACAACACCTTGCGCAAGGGCATCGATGTCACCTACCGCGAGCCCGACCTCAAGGTCACGGCGTTCACGCCGCCCACGGACATCCACTCCGGTGACCTCGTCAACCTGAGCTACACCGTCACCAACCAGGGCAACCGCGACACGCGGCAGTCCTTCTGGAGCGACCGTGTCTTCCTGTCGCGCGACCCGTCGCTCGACAGCACCGATCTGCTGGTGGGCGACTTCCTGCACCGCACGGGGCTGGCGGCCGGGGCGCACTACGACCAGCCTCTGAGCGTGCGCATGCCCGAGGGCACAGACGGACGCTGGTACCTGATCGTCTACACCGACTCCGACGTCTACGGCCTGGGCTACACCGGTCCCTCCCCCACCGAAGGCAGCAGCGTCGGCCAGGCGGGCGACTCGGTGCCCGAGTTCCGCGGCGAGGGCAACAACATCACCGTGGCGGCGATCGACGTGACGCTGCGCGCCAGCGCCGACCTGCAGGTCAAGGCGAATTCGGTCAAGTTCGTGAAGGAGCACGTGCTCACCGGGCAGATGCTCGACATGAGCTACACCGTGATCAACGCCGGGGCGGGCGACACGCCGGCGTCGCAGTCCTCCTGGACGGACCTGATCTACCTGTCGGCCGACAACTCGCTGGACCTGAACGCTGACCGTCTGATCGGGTCCTTCAACCGCACGACGGGCTTGGCTGCCGGCGCCAGCTACGACGTCGACAAGAGCATCCGCTTGGGCAACGACCTGGTCGGCCCGTACTACGTGTTTGTCGTCACGGATCCCGCCGACCGCAATCCGCGCGGCAAGGTCTACGAAGGCGCGAACGAAGACAACAACGCCACGGCTTCGGCCTTCCAGGTGATCATCGACCAGCCGCCGCCGGCCGACCTGGTCGTGACTGACTTCAGCCTGCCGTCTGCCGGCTCCGTCAACAGCACCATCTCGCTGTCGTGGACCGTCAAGAACCAGGGCGAGTTTGCGGCTCAGGGCAGCTGGACCGATGCGGTGTATCTCTCGGCCGACGGCGAATGGAGCCTGGACGACATCCGCCTGGGGCAGGTCAATCACGACGGCACCATCGATCCGCTGGGCACCTACACCACGCCGCCGACGAACTTCACGCTGCCGCCGCTGAAGGCGGGCCAGTACCGCGTGATCGTGCGCCCCGACATCTTCAATCAGGTGTTCGAAGGCAGCAACGAAGGCAACAACGCCAGCGCGTCGTCGAACGTCATCAACGTCACCGTGCCCGAGTTGCAGCTCGGCGTGTCGCGCGACACCACGCTGGCCGTGGGCGTCGGCCAGCTCTACAAGGTGCATGTCGACGCCGGCCAGACACTGCGCTTCAGCCTGGACACCGCGCAGATCGATGCCGCCGACGAGATCTATGTGCGCTGGAACGACGTGCCCACGGCAGCGAAGTTCGACGCCAGCTTCAACACACCGCTGCAGCCGGACCAGACCGCGCTGGTGCCCACCAGCCAGGCCGGCGACTACTACGTGATGGTGCGTTCGCTGTCGGCCGGCGCATCGAGCTTTGCCGCCAAGGTCAAGGTCGAGGCGCTGCCTTTCCAGATCAGCAACGTCACCCCTGACCAGGGCGGCGACGGGCGCTGGGTCACCATGACCATCAGCGGCGCGCAGTTCAAGGACGGCGCCGTGGCCAAGCTGGTGCGACCGGGCATCAGCGAGATCGAACCCACGCAGGTGAAGGTGGTCGACGCCACAACCATCGTGGCCATCTTCGATCTGCGAGATCAGCCGCACGGGCTGTACGACGTGCAGGTCATCAACCCGAACGGCGCGGTCGCGGTGGTGCCTTACCGCTACCTGATCGAGCGCGCCATGCCGCTCGACGTCACCCTGGGCCTGGGCGGACCGCGCGCGCTCACACCGAGCACCAGCGGTCTGTACAACGTCACCCTGGAAAACGGCACCAACGTCGACACGCCGTACGTGTACTTCCAGATGGGCGCGCCCGAGATGGGCGACAACCTCAAGGTGCTGGGGCTGCCGTATGTGAGCTTTGCCAGCAATGTGCGTGGCGGACCGGCCGCAGCAGACGATCCGAATGCCGCGTGGGCCAGCCTGGACTCCGAGGTCAACACCACCGGCTACAACATCGCGCCGGGCTACGTGCTCGACTTGCAGGCCGGCGGCAACGTGGGGATGAACTTCACCGCGCAGACCTACCCCGGCTTCCAGGCCATCGT
>CANBSV010000070.1 GCA_947372225.1 Burkholderiales bacterium
ACCTGCGACAACTCGCAGTACCTGTCGACGAAGACCGGAGACCAAACGGACCGTACCGGCGTGCTCCTGTCCGTCCCCATCTACGACGAAGCGACAGGCGCATTCAAGGGTCTCGTGACCACCGTCGTTCGGCTCAACGTGCTCGAAGCCCGACTGCTCGACTGGCCGAACATTCCGGTGACACCGGCTGAGCTGGCCGAGGCCGAGGCGGCGGGGCGAGACAAGTCGGACCTGTCCGACTATGTGTTGACCCACAAGAACAGTGCGGTCGTGGTGACAGACCGGCGCAATGCGGGCCTGCGCGACATCCTGGCCGGGAGCAAGGCCGCTGGGCTGACGGTGAGCAATCCTCTCGAAGGTCCTGCCAGTTCGTCGTGGGTTCTCACGAGGTATGTGCCCCAGGCCGCCTTCGATGCCATTCGCGACAAGGCTCGACACCAACTTGTCGTGCGCTCGCTGTTTGCGGCCGGCATCCTTGCCGCACTGGCCACTGTCAGTCGGCTGCTGATCTCGCAACGGCGCAAGACCGCGATGCTTCAGGAGTTGGCCGACTATGACGAGCTGACCGGTTTGCCGAATCGGCGCCAGCTTGAACGCACGATGGAAACGGCCCTGCGCGCTGCCACTGCCGAGGGCGACCCGCTGATGCTGGTGATGGTGGACCTCGACAACTTCAAGACGGTCAATGACGTGCATGGACATCATGTCGGCGACCTGTTGCTCATCGAGGTCGCCCGACGGTTCCAGAAGCAGTTGAGATCATCGGACACCGTCGCCGAGCCCGGGGACGCTGCACTCGGAACAGCAGCGTCGATCGGTCGGCTCGGGGGCGACGAGTTCCTGATTGTTCTGCCCGGGGTTGCCAACGACAGAGCGGCCAGCTCGATCATGGAGCGTCTGCTGGCCACCCTTGCCGTGCCCATGCTGCTCGAGGGCCGGACCATTCAGGCCCAGGCCAGCATGGGAGCCGCGCTCTTTCCCGAGCACGGCGAGACCGCCGCGCAGCTGATGCGTTGTGCCGATCAGGCGATGTACGAGGCCAAACGGGCCGACGACAGCGCCGTCGTCGTGTTCCAGCGCAGGGTCAACCCGCAGGCCTCGCGGCGGATCCGTTTGACGCGCGACTTGCGTGATGCGCTGGTGCAAGAGCAGTTCGAATTGCACTACCAGCCCATCTTCAACGTCGCACGAGAGCAGGTCGACAGTGTCGAGGCCTTGCTGAGGTGGCGACATCCGGAGTTCGGCATCGTGTCGCCCGCCGAGTTCGTGCCCCTGCTCGAGAGCACCGGCGTGATCGTGCCGGTCGGGCTGTGGGTGCTTCGCAAGGCGAGCGAGCAGCTTGTTTCATGGCGATCCAATGGCACCACGGTCGAGTCGGTCGCGGTCAACGTCTCGGTGGTCCAGTTGTCTCAATCCAATTTCAGCCGTGACGCGCTGGCTGTCGTTGAGCGGACCGGCATCGAACGGTCGCGGGTGACGATCGAGGTCACGGAATCGGTCCTCATGGAGAACCCGGAGCGCAGCATCGCTCAGCTGCTCGAGTTGCGCTCTGCCGGACTGCACGTCTCGATGGACGACTTCGGGACAGGCTACTCGTCGTTGAGCTACCTGCGCAGGCTCCCGGTGAACACCATGAAGATTGACCGTTCACTGCTGGTCGATGCCGTCAGCCCGGAGGGCCGCACGATTTTGGCCGCGATGGTCAAGCTGTCTGCCGAACTGGGACTCGAGTGCGTCGTCGAGGGCGTCGAAACGCTGGAGCAGTTTCAATTGCTGCGCGACATCGGCTGTGTTCGGCTCCAAGGCTACCTGTTCGCGCGACCCTTGCCGGCCGATGAGGCCGATGAGGCCATGCGTCGCATCAACCTCCAGTACGGCCAGGCGCAGGCCAGGCCGACGAGCATTCAGGCCGACGAGACGCATCACTTGCCAGGGCTCGCGACGGCCTGAGTCCCGCCGGGCCGGCATCGGCAAGCGTGTGCTGGCTGCCTCGAGGTTGACTCTCTCAGGCAGGGCCCCCGTGAGGTCCCCACCTGCAGCGCTGCGCTCGTGCTGTGGTTCAGCGAGACGTCAGTGCGGCGTCCACGGACAGCCGACCGCCACCGCTGATGAGCAGCGACACCGAGGCGGCCAGCAGTGCCAGTCCGAACTCGTAGCCGTTGTTGGCCATGAAAAGCCCGTGACTGATGTGCACGCTCAGGATGGCCACCAGCATCGCGAAGGCCAGCGTGGCAGCGGCGGGCCGCACCAGCAGGCCCGACAGCAACGCCAGACCACCGAAGAACTCGGCGCTGCCGACCAGCAAGGCCATCAGGTAGCCAGGCGTCAGGCCCCGCGATGCCATGAACTGGCCGGTACCTTCCAGGCCGTAGCCCCCGAAAGCGCCGAACAGCTTTTGCGCGCCATGCGCCGCGAAGATCACGCCGATGGGAATGCGCAGGGCCAGCGGTGACCAGCCGGCATCGGTGGACAGCAGACGACGAACGGCGTTTGGGATGGTGAGTGAGGTCATGGTGGGATGTCTCCGCGGGTTGGTGAGTCGATGGGCAGACTTTATAAGTTGCGGAAAACAAGATAAACATGGTTGAATGAGATCAACTGTTCCACCAATCGAGACAAATGGACCGCTTCGAAGAAATGCGCGTGTTCGCCGCAGTGGTCGAGGCCGGCAGCTTCGTCGGGGCTTCAGCGGCGCTTGAGATGTCCAAGGCGGCGGTTTCCCGATACGTCGCAGAGCTGGAATCCAGGCTGGGCGTGCGCCTGCTGCATCGCACCACCCGCAAGCTCTCGTTGACCGCCGAAGGTGTGGTCTTTCAGGCGCGTTGCCGCGAACTTCTGGACGGCCTCGATGAAGCCGAGGCGCAGATCACCTCGCGCAGCGGCGAGCCCAGCGGTGTCTTGCGCATCAACGTGCCCGTCTCGTTCCGGCTGCTGCATCTCGCTGCGCTGTGGGCGGAGTTCATGGCGCTGCATCCGAAGGTCATGCTGGACGTGACATTGGCCGATCGCGTGGTCGATCTGGTCGAGGAGGGCATCGACATGGCTGTGCGCATCGCTCGCCTGCCCAACTCATCGCTGGTCAGCCGGCGCCTGACTTCCACGCGGCTGGTGCTGTGTGCGTCCCCGGCCTACCTCAAAGAGCGCGGCAACCCGCAGCAGCCATCGGAGCTGGCGCAGCACGACGTGCTGGCCTACAGCCTGGCGTCCATGGGCGATCAATGGGAGTTCACCGGCCCTGCCGGCGTGGCATCGGTGACGGTGAAGCCGCGCATGCGCACCAACAGCGGCGACACGTGCCGCGTGGTGGCGCTGCGCGGGCAAGGCATCGTGCTGCAGCCTGCCTTCCTCGTCGGTGAGGATCTGCGCAGTGGCGCACTGGTCGAAGTGATGCCGGGGTGGCGCTCGGCTGAACTCGGGATCTACGCGGTCTACCCCTCGCGCAAGTTCGTGTCACCCAAGGTGCGGCAGATGATCGAGTTTTTGCTCAAGGCCTTCGAGGCACCCGCCTGGCCCCCATGAGGGGTTCCTTCACGAGCACGGGTTGAACACCCCTGTTGGCGCAGGTTCAGTGTGGTGCCTCGAGGCACCACGACGGGGACCGGAACGCGCTTTCAGACCCGCCCGCTGGCCGCCGTCCCAACCGGGTGCATTTCAGGAATTTGCGGCCGCTTTTCTCGCGTTTTTCCGGCGCCCGGGCCCATGAAACTGACGCCATGTTTTTCGCAACGTTCGGCCCCGGAGATTGGTGATGGCGCACCCCTATGAAATAGTCGAGTTGGCCCAGCGATTGGGCAAGCTGGCCGAGCAGAAGATCGACGGAATCAACGAAATCAACCGGGCGTCGTCCTACCTGGCCATCAATGCGCTGATCGAGTCCGCGCGCGCGGGTGCGGCTGGCGCTGGCTTCGTGGTGGTGGCGCGCGAGGTCAAGCGTGTTTCGGTGCAGATCGGCGAGTTGGCCCATTCGCTGTCGCTGGACCTGGCCACCGAGATCAAGCGGCTGGCAGAGCTGGGTGACGAAGTGCTGCGGCGCATGGAGTCGCAGCAGGGCCAACGGCTCACCGACTTGGCGCTCAACCTGATCGACATCATCGACCGCAATCTCTACGAGCGCTCGTGCGATGTCCGCTGGTGGGCCACCGACTCGGCCGTGGTCGAGGCCGTGACCGCTGGCGACGCAGCGACCGCGGCGCACGCGAGCAAGCGGCTGGGTGTGATCCTCGACAGCTACACCGTGTACCTCGACCTGTGGGTCGTGGATGCTGACGGACGCGTGCTGGCCAATGGCAGACCGGGCCGCTATCCCGGCGTGATGGGCAGCAATGTGCGTGGCCGGCCCTGGTTCGAGAGCGCCATGTCCACGGCCAGCGGCAACGACTTCGCGTCCACCGACATCGAGCCGCTGCAACCGCTGGGCGGGGCGCTGGTGGCGTCGTACAGCACCGCCATCCGTCGCGGTGGCGTGGCCCATGGCGAGCCTCTGGGCGCGCTGGTGATCTTTTTCGATTGGCAAACGCAGGCGCAGGCGGTCGTGGACGGCGTGAAGTTCAGCGATGAAGAGCGCGAACGCGGACGCGCGCTGATCCTGGACTCTGCCCACCGCGTCATCGCCTCGTCCGATGGCAAGGGCGTCCTCACCGAGGTGATGAACCTGCCCGCGCTGAAGGAGCCCACCGGCCAGCTGCGATCAAAAGACGGCACCTTGCTGGGCTACGCCAAGACCCCGGGCTACGAAACCTATCGCGGCATGGGCTGGTTCGGTGTGATCACCTTGCAGCCCGCACCGCCCGTTCAGCGACCCACGCTGGCAGCGTTTTGAGCCACGCCCGGCTTGCATTCAAGGGCGACGTCTGAGCAAGGCTTCCTCATCGCGCATGTGTTGAAGCGCAAAGCGGATCAGGTACACGCCGATCCCCAGCCCGGCCACGATGACGGCCACGCTCATGAGGCCGACGTCGGAAGTGAAAAGCTCTTTGAGCGCATGCATCGAATCTCCTTGTGGGACCACGGGCTGGATTGAGCGCCACGATCGGCGAGGCGGCCTTGTCGAAGCTCAATGCGACGCAAAACTGCCGAGAGCGCTCAGGTTGGCCACCGCTTGAGCCGCTACATTGGGCCCATGACGATCAATCAACTGCCGGACCCCGCCATGCCCGATCCGGGCCGCGAGCGCGGTGCCGAAAGACACGTCAAGACCACCTGCGCGCGCGACTGCTATGACGCGTGCGGCATGGTGGTCACCAGCCGCGACGGTGTGGGGCTGAGTGTGCGAGGCGACCCGGACCATCCGCTGAACCGGGGAAAGCTGTGCGGCAAGTGCTCGATCGCCTACAACGGCGCGTGGCTCGATCCGCAGCGGCGTTTGACGCAGCCGCTGCTGCGCGTGGGCCGCAAGGGAGAAGGGCGGTTTCAGCCGATCACCTGGGACGACGCGCTGACTCGCATCGCCGGCAACTTCCAGCGGATCACGGCCCGGAGGGGCCACGGCGCCACGATCCTTCACACGCACTTTCAAGGAACGCGCGGGGAGATCGGCCGCACCTTCCCGATGCGGTTCTTCCACCGGCTCGGCGCCACCGAAGTCATCCCCGGAACCATTTGCGATCAGGCGGGGCACGATGCGCTCGTGGCGATGTACGGTGACTCGGGCATCGGGTTCGATCCCCGGCAAATCGCCCACGCCCGCTGCGTGATGGTGGTGGGCGCCAATCCGTCGCACAGCGCGCCGCATGTTCACAAGCAATGGCTGGGCGAGTTCAAGGGCGATTTGATCGTCATCGACCCGCTGCGCACCGAGACCGCAGCGATGGCCACGATTCATCTGCAGCCGTACCCCGGCACCGATGCCATGCTGGCGTTCGCGCTGTTGCGGCTCATGCGCGACGAGGAGCGCATCGACCGCCGCTACCTGGCCGACCACACGCTGGGCTGGGAGTCGGTCGATCGACAGCTCGATGGGTTGTCGGTAACGCAAGCCGTCGCGGTCACAGGCGTGCCCGAGGCCTTGATGCGGCAAGCCGCCCTGGCCTACGCCAAGGGGCCGTCGTTGCTGTGGCTGGGCATCGGGCTGCAGCGGCAGCGCACGGGCGGAAACATCATGCGTTCGTTCGGCTTGCTGCCCGCGGCCACGGGCAACCTGGGCCGACCCGGGGCCGGCTTTCTGTACTACAACGACCCGCACGCCAGGGGCGTGTCGTCCGCGTACATGGAGTCGCCGCACCTGGCTCGAGGCCCCATGCGCAAGATCAGCCACTTTGACCTGGCCGGTGATCTGGCCGACGCCACGAAGAGCGACGCGTTGGTGGTCTGGAACAGCAACCCGGTCGCTTCGTCAGCCAACCAGCGCCTGCTCAAGGACGCGCTGTGCCGCGAGGACTTGCTGACGGTCGTCATCGATCTCTTCGAGACCGACACGGTGCGCTACGCCGACATCGTGCTGCCCGCGGCTTCGGCGCTCGAGTTCGACGACCTGATCTACCCGTACTTCGAACACCGCATTTCGGCCCAGGTGCGCGCCATGGATCCGCCCGGCGAGGCGCTGCCCAACGCCGAGATCTTCCGTGGTCTGGCCAGCGCGATGGGCTACACCGAACCCGAGTTGCACGAGTCGGACGCGAGCATGCTGGCCGAGTTGCTCAAGGACGCTGGCGTGTCATTCCAGACGCTGGCCGCGCAGGGAACGATGCTGTTCGGCGAGGCGCCTTTCGTGCAGTTCGCCGACGGTCGTTTCCCCACGCCAAGCACGCGCATCGAGATCGAATCGACGCCCGCCGATGCAAGCGTGCCAAACGCAGCGCCCACGCCCATCGTCGAGCCGCGTGAGCCGGGTCGCTTGCGCCTGCTCTCGCCTTCATCGGCGTGGTTGATGAACAGCTCGTACGGAAACGACCCCAAGATCCGGCGCCAGTTGGGGGAGGACGCCGCTCACTTCCATCCCGACGATCTGGCCTCGCTGGGTGTGTCGGACGGCGATGAGGTGAGCCTTTGGAACGACTCGGGCGAATTGACGCTGCGCGCCCGGGCGGCGCCGTGGGTCGTGGGCGGGGCCGTCGTCGTCTACAAGTCACGCTGGCTGGCAGGCGATGCCCATGCGGCCAACGTCAACGTGCTGCACGAGCCGCACACGGCCGACTTCGGCCGCAGCACGGCGGTGAACAGTTCGATGGTCAGCGTGCGGCTGGCGAGGCCGCTGCCCGCTGCCCGGCTCGGCCAGACCATCGCCTGAGTCCGGCTACGGCGCGCTGGCCGCCAGCAGCAGGAAAAAGCCCGCGGCGGCCATCGACAAGTGACCGAACAGCACGAGCTGGACATGGGCCGGCTGCAGCCATCGCCAGGCCTGGCTGGTGGCCAGACCCGCTGAGGCGGTGACCAGCAACAACACCAACGCCACCGACGCGATTCGAGGCAAGCCCACCGTGGCCCATCCGTAGCTCAGGATGGCGATGGCCGAACAGGTCAGGAAACCGTGAACCTTCGACAGGATCGCTGGCGGTCCCATGTCCTTCGCGAAACGGATCACCGCCATCACCAGGCCGAAGGCGGCCGCTGCGGCGAGCAGCCAGGCCGATGTGCGTATCAGGTGCGATGGTTCCATGGGGTGGGGATCGTTCTCGAAAAGCGCGCGGGGCGCGGGAAATGCGTGGGGGTCAGACCCCGGAGGCCTGCCGCTGCAACCACACGATGGAACCCAGCGCCACCACCGCCACGCACAGGTGAAACAGGCTCCACCACACGAAGCGCTGCCGCAGCTTGTGGGGCGGCAGCGTCGAGATCAGATACAGGCGTCCGTCGACCGGTGCCTTCACGATGTGCGAGTCGCCGATGGTGCGGATCTCGCGGTGTTCCTTTTCGACCATCTGGGTGGCCAGGCGCCTGGCCAGTTCCCACTCGTGCATGTCGATTTCGCCGTTGCCGTCCAGATCGAAGCGCCGCTTGAGCTCGACGGGGTCCTGCTTCCAGGTTTTCAGCAACTCGCCCACATCCTCACTGACGCTGAGCGCCGCGTGCGCGCCGCCCAGCGTGCGGAACTCGCCCAGCACGTAAATCACGCTGCCGCGCGTCAGAAACTCCTCGACGTGCTTCTCGTCGCCACCTTGGTAGGTCGTGCGGCTTTGCGGCGCGATCACCTCCGCATCGTCCGGGTCGACCCGGCACACCCCGCTGCCGTCAGAAATTTCGAAGGTGACGTTGCTCGACCCGTGGTCGACCTGCTGCCAGTCGCCGTCGCGCCCGGCTCTCGAGTAGGACCGGTATCGGTACCAGACGCACGCCGCGCCGCTGAACGGGGCTGTGAGCGTTTCGCTGACGGCCCCGCTGGCGTGCCCGACCAGTTCCACATATCCCTGCGCGGCAGAGCCGATGCGCGAGGTGGCGATGTCGGCAATCGCCCGCGCGCGCTTGAAGGTCGATGCCCACGCCAAAAAACCCAAGGCCGAGATCAGACCAAGGCAGGTCAACTGGCCTGATGCGCGACCCACCAGCACGCCGAACACCAGTAGGGTGACGTAACTCGCCGACGTCAGAAACTGTCGCAACCGATCGCGCAGATGCGCGGAGTCTGGCAGCCTCACCAAGCCGGACAACTCCACGGCGCTCAGGCGCCGAAGCGTTGGCCGATGTCGACGTCTTTGAGCTCTTCGGCGGCAAACTGCAGCAGTTCGAAGCGCTTGAAGTTGAACCAGCGCGCGATCAGCAGCTCGGGAAATTCCTCCACGCGCACGTTGTTGATGTTCACGCTCTCGTTGTAGAACTCGCGCCGGTCGGCGATGGCGTTTTCGAGCCCGGTGATGCGCGACTGCAGGTGCAGGAACTGCTCGTTGGCCTTGAGTTCGGGATACGACTCGACCAGGGCAAGCAAGTTGCCCAGGCCGCTGCGCAGCGCGCCTTCGGCAGCGCCCAGGGCGCCCATGTTCTGCGCCACGCGCGCATCGGCCACGCGGGCACGCGCCTGGATCACCTTCTCGAGCGTGGACTGCTCGTGCAGCATGTACTGCTTGCAGGTGTCCACCAGTTTGGGCAACTCGTCGTGGCGCTGCTTGAGCAGCACGTCGATGTTGGCCCACGCCTTGGACACCGCGTTCTTGACGTTCACCAGGCTGTTGTACAGGCTGACCACGAAGACACCGGCGATCGCCACCGCGATCCAGATCACCACACTCATCGTCATCCTCCTTGGAGATTGCTAGATTCTTGTCGGGCCAGTTCCGGCGGGGAAACCGATTCAGGGCTTGCGTGCGGGCGCCCGTCGCATGTTCGCTGCCACGGTCGGCAAGGGGCAAGTCAGTGACATTCTCTCTTCGAGGATGCTCTGAACAAGTGGGTGTTGCACCTTTCTTTCGGTGCCGATCGCGAAGAAATGCTCCTTGACGCCCTGGCAGGGACCGACCCGCTTCACCGCGTAGCGGGTCTCCAGTTCGTCGTGAACCATTTCGACCGCCGGGAACACGCCCATGCCGCTGGACCCGAAGGTCTTGAGCAGCGCGCTGTCGTCGAATTCGCCGACGATGCGCGGCCGAATGCCCTGTTTTTCGAACCACTGATCGAGCAGCGCGCGCACCGCCACGCGGGGTGTGGGCAAGATCACCGGGACCTTGGCGAGCGACTGAGGAAATCCACGGCGCGCCGCCGCAGCCAGTTTGGGCGATCCATACCAGGCCAGCGGGGAGGCACCCAGCGAATGGCTGTAGACCTTGACGTTCGCATTGGGTGGCGCCGCACGGTCTGTGAGCACCAGGTCCAGGCGGTGCAGCGCCAGGTCGGCCAGCAATTCCGAAATCTCTCCTTCGCGACAGAGCAATCGAAGGTGGGGCTCGCCCATCACCGGTTGCATCAAGCTGCGCACGACCAGCTTGGGCAGGCCGTTGGACACACCCACGGCGAGCCGCGCGCTTGGCGCGCTCACGGCATCGCTCACGGAGGCCGGCAGTTGCTCACCCAGCAAAAAGATCTGTTCCGCGTGCTGCATGGCCGCCACGCCGGCCTCTGTCAGCACCAGCCCGCGTCCGGCCGGCTTGAGCAACTGGTGGCCCAGTGCGCGTTCGAGTTCGCGCACCTGGGTGCTGACCGTTTGCACCGCCATGTTCAGCCTGTCCGCGGCGCGGGAGACCCCACCCTCCTTTCCGACGACCCAGAAGTAGTAGAGGTGCCGGTAACTGAAGCTCAGACTCATGTTCAGGATTTACAGAACTGTCGATGAAGAATTGTCTGCTTTGTCGGTGGGACTGTGGGCTCTATGGTCGACCCTGTCCCAACCAGTGGTGAGTGCAATGCAGATTTTCTTCACGTCGCAGGCCGGCGAAAGCGACAAGTTCCGGGACCCGGTGGTGCAGCGGGTCAACTTCGTGATGCGCCGCATGGCGTGGCTGGTGCCGACGGCCACCGTGGAACTGTCCGAAGTCAACGCTCCTGGCGGCGGTGTCGACAAGAGGTGTCTGGTCGAACTGAAGACCGTGCGGGCGGGTCGGGTCGTGGTCACTTCGATCGCGCGTGACTGGCACTGCGCACTGGACCACGCCTTGACCGGCGCGATGGGCGCTCTGCGATCCAGTGGCCAGGCACGACCACAAGCGGGGCGATGAGTGGGCCACCCTGACGGCTTTCGAGCGGGGCACTTCTGCTGCCGCGCTTGACCCGAACCTTCCACCTTTGCGCCAGCCCGTCCGGTCTTTTCAGGCCAGAAGGGTTGGCGGTTTTTTTGGGCGGGGCGAAAGCGCTGTGTCAGTGACGCGGGGACGAGGCCCGCCAGCGCTCATATGTCCGATGACAACGGCGCCCGCGGCGCCGCCGGGCCGCCTCGGCATGGCAAGACCAGCCAGAACACACTGCCCGAGCCTGGCGAACTTTGCACGCCCACCGTGCCGCCTTGGGCTTCGATCAGCAAGCGTGCCAGCGCCAGCTCCATGCCCGTGCCCTGATGGGTCTTGGTGTTGCCTTCGCTGAGCTGCTGGAACTGCTTGAAGAGCTTGGGCAGGTCGGCCTCAGCGATGCCGATTCCGGTGTCTTGCACCTCGATGCGCAGGCATCCGTCGGCCTGCGCCTGGGCCCGTATCGTCACCCGTGCTGACTCGGGACTGAACTTGATCGCGTTGGACAGGTAGCACGCCACCACCTGCTTCAGGCGCAGCGGGTCGATGACCAATTCGCTCAGGGATGGATCGACCTCGGTGACGACTTCGAGGTGCTTTTTGCCGGCCTCGTCCTCCAGGACCGCCTTCACCTCATCGAGCAGCTCGGGCAGGCGAGCCAGGGTCGGGTTGAATTCGATCTTGCCGGCCTCGGCCTGGGCGAAGTCCAGCACGGTCTCGATCATTCGCAGCAACTGTTTGCCACTCGCACCGATCTGACCGAGAAACGTCTTGAACCGGGGTGACTCCGGCTTCAAGGATCCCGATTCGAGCAGGCTCGCAGATCCGATCACCGCATTGAGCGGCGTGCGCATCTCGTGCGACATGTTGGTCAGGAACATGCTCTTCAAGCGGTTGGTCTCGAGGAGCTGGCGGTTCTCGGCTTCGAGCTCCACGGTACGCAGCCGGTTCAACTCGGCCTGTTTCAACGGGGTGATGTCGGTCAGGACCCACAGTGATTCGTCCGTCTCGGCCGACAGCAGCGCGCCGCTCACATCGACCCAGATCCTGCGTCCGTCTTCGCGCAGCATCTGCAGTTGGGCCCGGTATCGCTCCCCGCGGTGCAGGTACGGGTAGGCCGATTCGCCCAGCGCCCGGTGGCTCTCGTCATCCGCATAGAGCACGCGCGACGGCCGGTTGAGCAGCTCGGCGCGCGCATACCCAAAGATGCGCTCCATGCCCCGGTTGGCCCACAGCAACGTGCGCTCGCGCGCCTTGAAGATGCCGACGAGGTCGTTGTCGAGCAACGCGCCTTGCTCTTTGGCGTGCCTTTCGAGCTCGATTTCCATCCGCTTGCGTTGGGTGATCTCCCTGCGAATGGACACGTAGCGCTCGATGCGCCCGGCATCGTCGAACAGCGGCGCGATCGTGCTGTCCACCCAGTAGGGCGTGCCGTCCTTGGCGCGGTTGCAAATGTCGCCGCGCCACGATGCCCCTGAGGCGATGCGCTGCCACATGTCGGCAAAGAAATCGCGGGGATGGTGGCCCGAGTTGACCAGCCGGTGGTCGGCGCCCAGCAGTTCGTCGCGGCTGTACTGGCTGATCGCGCAAAACGCGTCGTTGACCTCGATGATCTTGCCGCTGCGGTCGGTGATGGACACGATGAGCTGACTGCGCACCGCATCCAGGAGCCCTTCGGCATCGCGCCGGGCGCGCGAGCGATCATCGAGGGCGATCTGTGCCCAGCGGCGCGCCTCAAGGCCTTTCACGATGGATTCGGCCAGATGCCCCAGGATCTCGCGCTGCTGTGCTGTCAGCTGCCGGGGTTGACGGTCGATGACGCACAGGGTTCCGACGCGCGAGCCGTCCAGCAGGCGCAGGGGAACACCGGCGTAAAAGCGAATGCCTGGGGGCCCCACGACGAGCGGGTTGTCGGCAAAGCGCGGGTCGAGCGCGGTGTCAGGGACTTCGAACAGCGAATCGCCCAGCACCGCATGCGAACAAAAGGCGAGATCGCGGTCGGTCTGGGTCACGCCCTCGAGACCCACATTGGCCTTGAACCATTGCCGGTTGGCATCGATCAGGCTGATCAGCGAAATGGGGGTGCCGCACACCAGCGAAGCGGCCCGCACGAGGGCGTCGAACTGGGCCTCCGGCGCACTGTCGAGCACATTGAGAGCCCGCAGCGCTTCGAGGCTGCGCGCTTCGTCGTCCCGGGGTCTTGCGATTTGCATGCGGTCGGTCCCTGAGGGCATCCATCTGGCGAAGGCCCGGCAAGGGCATGGGCCTGAACGGCATTCTGTCTGGATTCGGCGCTAGCGTGCTCGGGAGTGCAGCGCTGATGTGCGGTCGCGCCTGAAATGCAGCATCACCACGCCACTGAGCACCGCAGCGAAGTAGCACCAGACGGAGACGAACCACGCCGTGTAGACGAGGTAAGCCGCCACGAACGACAGCAGAGCCAGCGCTCCGAAGGCGCGCACCGTGCGGTGGCTGGATATCAGTGGGCTGATGCTGGTGGCGACCAGGTAAGCCAGCATGCTCAGTGGTCCGAGGTCGCCACGCGAAACGTATTCGATGTGCTGCGAGTGCACCTGCGCCACGATGCCGTACTCCGACATCGACAACAGCAGCCACGAACTCACCACCAGACCGAGCAGCGCACAGCCGAAGATCGCGCGCTGGCGCTGCCGGCTCGGCTCGATCAGCAGCACAGCCAGCGGCACGTACACCGGCCAGAACAGGTGCGAGAAGAACGAGAAGGCGTAGGTCATCAGCGCGTTGAGCTGCGGCACATCACGCGTCACGCTCAGCCACAGCACGCCTTCGATGAGTTGCTGAACCCCGAACAGCGCCGGGATGGCTGCGAAGGCGCGCTCGCCGCGGCCATGAGCCGCGTGCCACGTCAGCGCACCGATCCCCAGCAGCACGGTGCCAACCGAGAAACTGGCTTGCGCCGAAAAGCACATGTGCGCCCCTTTGCTGGATACCGGCCTTGCCGCCGTCAGGCGCTAGCGCCCGGACCTTTCGGCCTCAGGACTTCGGGTAGCTCGCGAACACGCTCGAGTGACCGGCCTTGTCGATCAGAAGCACGTCATAAGGGTCTTCGCGGCCGCCGACGTCCATGCCCGGCGAGCCCGGCGGCATGCTGGGCACGGCCAGGCCGATGGCCACAGGTTTGCCG
>CANBSV010000071.1 GCA_947372225.1 Burkholderiales bacterium
ACGCATGGCAGCATCGCGAACCGCGCTCATGCGTTGATCGACTTCGCGAGCGGTCAGCAACTCCTGATTGACCACGGCCACGATGTAATCGCCTGAGCGCACTGCCGCACCAGACGACGTTTGCGCATGCACGGCCGTGGCACCACAGACCAAGGCGCCACAAAACAAGGCGGCGCCCAATCTCAATCGAAAATGTTCAGTCATAAATGCTGGTGGTCTGCGGGGCAAGCGGCCCGTCTCGCAATAACCGGTATCCCGGCACATTGTGCTGTAGCGCCTGAAGCGGATTGGATCCGATTCGCGACAGCCCAACCAGTTCCAACTGGATCATCAAGCGCGTGGTCGCCTCAGTCTGGCCCGTCGATTGTCGTTCGGCCACGATCCGTCCAATCCAGCATCCCGCGTCGTATTCAAAGCCAAGCAACGCGTCAATGAGCCGCCTGTCACGCGGGCTGTAGTTGGCTCGACCCACGGTATAGAGGGAGCCTTTGCAACTACCGCGTCCAGCGTCCGACGAAGCCTGATCCGGTGTGCGCCCGAACAGCGGCCACTGCCAGCCGAGCTCCACCTCTTCGGATTGGTCCCGAGTGAAGCGATAGTTGAAGGACACCGTCCGAAATGGCGCTGGCGAAAAGCTGGCGCCAAAGGTGGACCGGGCGGATTTCCCTATGTCTGGCCGATACTGCATCGAACCCGTCAGCGTCCATTGCGGAATCAGGTTGGTCGAGCCGAGCAACAGCAGATCCGAGACTCGCCGGGTGAGCGGCTTGCCATCGGGTGTGATGCGCTGATCGCTGAACAGGTAACTCTGAACCATGGCCAGGCGCATGAGTTCGCCTTCAGTTCGCGGATCCAGCAGCCGCGTGGTCACACCCGCCGTGACCTGATTCGCATCGGAAACGCGGTCGACGCCCGAGAACGTGTTCTCGCTGAAGCTGGACTCGAAGTTCACATCCTTGGCCGCAGAGTCGAAGTTGGGCAGCCCGTCCTGGCGGTGGTACGGCGTGTTGATGTACATCAGCCTGGGCTCCAACGTCTGTCGCAAGTCGTGGCCAAAAAAGCTGGTGTCGCGCTCAAGGATCATGGCCCCATCGACGCTGAAGGTCGGGATCACGCGTGAGACATCCGAGCGGCCATCCGCCATCGGCCGGTCGAGCGAATAGGACGCGGCGTTCAACGCAATCTTGGGCGTGACGCTCCAGCCCGGGTTCAGCCAGGGCATGCTGATAGACGCCACCGAATGCAGCCGGGAGCCCTCCAGGCGGTTCGGTGTGATGTTTCCAGACGGGTTGACGAAGTGGTTGAACTCACCCTCGAAGCCCAACTCCAGGCCATAGTCCAGCGGCTGGGTGATCCGGGCGCCAATTTGCGGCAGTCGCTCGTATGGCGTCTCGAACCGGCTGTCGGGGTTCTGAAGCACCTGCCAGCTCTGAACACGCGCGTAAGTGGTCCAGTTGCCGAACGGGCGTGTGGCGCGGATATCGGAAAGCAACAGGCGCGGTGTGATCTGGTCCGGATTCGACTCTTGCCTGAAGTCTTTCCAGTAGTTGTCGTCAGACACCCGCAGCGCCCGGACTTTGATCTCGGTGCGATCGTCCAACAGCGTCTCGTGCCGAACGCCGAACGAGTATCGGGACCGCTTGGCCACCTGGTCATCGGGCAAATAGTCCAGGTTGATCTGGCCCCGATAGTTCGGCTCGAGATAGCGGAACTCCGTACCCAGACCCACACCCCGTTTCGTACTGAGCAACGGGGTGAGGGTGGCATCCCGGTTGGGCGCGATGTTCCAGTACCAAGGCATTTGTACCTGCAGCCCAGCGCGACTGTCGATCGCGACGCTTGGCGGCAACCACCCTGATTTGCGCTCGTCGGTCAGCGGAAACCGCAGGATGGGCGAGGCCAGGATGGGGACGCCGAGAAAGCGCAGCACGGCATTTTCAGCAACCCCTTCGTTGGCCTCAAAGTCCATCTTGACTCGAGAGGTGCTCAACTCCCAGGCCTTGTCACCGCCTTCGGCGGGGCAGCTGCTGTAGGTGGCATCGGTGGCCACAGAGCGCTGGTTGTCGATGAAGTCGATGCGCTGCGCCACGCCCCCAGCCCCGGTGCGACCGAAAAAATACGTGGGCTGGATGAAGTAGCCCTCAAACCGTTGAACCTTGATCTGCAACTCCGGGCCACCGTAGCGGTTGCCCTCTTGGCGGATTTGAACGTTGCCGCGAGCCAGAGCCAAGTCCTCGACCTGGTCATAACTCAGCAGGTCGGCACGGATGGACAGCTCTCCCCGGCGCAACACCGCGTCTCCTTCGGCAACCATCTCGATGTCTGGCCGGCCGCGCATGGCCTGCGCCTGCACCGTGATGGGCAATTGCTTGCCCGCCTCGCCGCGTGGCAAGGCTTGAATCGACGTGATGATCTTCAGCGGTATGCCCGCGCCCGACACCATGGGCGCTGCAACCGGCACCGACACGGGTACCGCAGCCGAGGCGGCCGCTGCTGCGGCGGCCGCCGCAGCAGGCGTGCCGGGCAGAGGCTTGCCCCACTGGGCCCGGGCAGGGCTCGCGACCATCGTCAAAAGGACAGCCCAACACACCGCCGTCAACATGTAGCGGTTGCGTCCGGCGGCCGACGAAACGAGCGCGCCAGAACTCAGCGAAAGGGCGGTGGGACGAGGGAACAAAGGCGACGAGGCAGGCTGAGGGGAATGGCCGGCGCCACGAACGCGTACGACGGTTTGTAAAATCGATTATCCATGAGGGTCTGGCTTCAGCGCCTTTCGGGTCTCTCGGATTTCCCGAGTGCCACCACCCCAGACGCCCCTTCTTGACTGAGCTCGCCATGACCCCGAATCCCACCCCTGTCGCCGCCACTGTCGCCTGGGAAGATCCGGAGCGCCGCGCGAGCTTCGAGGTATGGCTGGCATCCATTGAAAACGCCCATGGACTGCGCCCGGACAGCCTGCGACCCGCGTCCAGCGATGCCAGCTTCCGTCGCTATCTGCGCATCGATGGCGCCAGCGGCAGCTTCATCGTGATGGACGCCCCGCCGGCGCACGAGGATGTGCGCCCGTTTGTGGCGGTCGCCTCGCTGATCCAGCAGGCCGGCCTGAATGCGCCACAAGTGCTGGCGCAAGACGTCGAGCATGGTTTCTTGCTGCTCAGCGACCTGGGCTCGCAGCTCTACCTGGGCGAGTTGCGTTCGGCCTTGGCAGCCGAAGACACCTCCAGCGCCGATCGGCTGATGCGCGCAGCCTTGTCTACCCTTGTCGTGTGGCAGCAGCGCGTCGATGCGAGCACCTTGCCGGCCTACGACGACGCACTGCTTCGGCGGGAGCTGGCGCTGTTTCCCGAATGGTGCGTGCAACGTGAATTCGGCGTGGTCTGGGGTGCCGACGAGCTCGCAGTCTGGGCCACCACAGTCAACCTGCTGGTGGCCAGCGCACTGGCTCAGCCAACGGTGGCCGTTCACCGAGACTACATGCCGCGCAACCTGATGGTGTGTGGGGACGTGGCCAACGGCCCGGGCATCCTCGACTTTCAAGATGCGGTGCGTGGACCCATCACCTATGACGTCGCCTCCATGCTGCGCGACGCGTTCATCAGCTGGGACGAAGAGCTCGAACTCGACTGGGCGATCCGCTATTGGCAGCAAGCGCGAAAGGTCGGCCTGCCTGTGCCGGCGGATTTCGGCGAGTTCTGGAAGCCGCTTGAGTGGATGGGGTTGCAGCGACACCTCAAGGTGCTGGGCATCTTTTGTCGCCTCAAGCACCGCGACGGCAAGCCGGCCTACAGCGCCGATCTGCCGCGGTTCTTTGCCTATGCGCACAAGGTGGCCACACGCTACGAAGGGTTCGGGCCGCTGGCGCGGCTGCTCGAGCCGCTGATGGGCGCCACGCGCGTCGACGCCTTCTACTGACCCGTCATCAAGGCAGCACGATGGACGAACTTGCTTTCATCCGCTCCCAGATTCGCACCGTGCCCGACTGGCCCGTCGCCGGGGTCCAGTTTCGAGACATCACCCCTCTGTTGCAGAACCCCCGGGCGTTTCGGGTGCTGATCGACCAATTCGTGCACCGCTATTTCGATCTGCGCCCCACAGCGATTGCCGGGCTTGATGCACGCGGCTTCATCATCGGCTCGGTGCTGGCCTACGAGCTCAACATCGGATTCGTGCCCATCCGCAAGCAAGGCAAGTTGCCCTACAGCACGCTGGCTGAGTCCTATGCGCTGGAGTACGGCTCGGCCACGGTCGAGATTCACACAGATGCGGTGCTGCACGGTGATCGCGTGGTGCTCATCGATGACCTGATCGCCACGGGCGGCACCATGATGGCCGGCAAGAACTTGCTCGAGCGCCTGGGCGCCCATGTGATCGAAGGCGCGGCCATCGTCGACCTGCCCGAACTCGGCGGGAGCGCCAAGCTGCGTGCGGCGGGACTGCCGCTCTTCACGCTGACGTCCTTCGAGGGTCACTGAGGCCCTCATGGCTTTGCCGACCGCGACGCTGACGTTTTTGCTGACGGCTTCCATCGCCGTGGCGCTGATGGCACTGGAGCGGCTGGCCCCGAATCGAAAGTACCCCACCGACTGGCGGTGGATCGCGCGGGCCACGGGGCTGGGTATCGCCGGCATCTCGCTGACCTTGCTGCTGGGCGAGTTGATCGATGCGCGCGTGGCCACCAGCGAGTTCTTGCGGCAAGACTCGGTTTTGACCCGCATGTCCGCGGTCTGGCAAGGATTGTTCGGCTACGTGGCCGTGACCTTCTTTGTGTATTGGTGGCACAGGCTCCGCCATCACAGCGACCGCTTGTGGCTGCTGTTTCATCAAGTTCATCACAGTACGTACCGGCTCGAGGCCACCACCGCGTTTTACGCGCACCCCAACGACTTCTTGGCCAACGCGCTGATCGTGAACAGCGTGACCTATTTGCTGCTCGGCTTTGGTACGGACGCAGCCGCGTGGACCTCCTTCTGGGTCAGCGTGTTCGACTTGTGGGAGCACACCAACGTGCGCACGCCGCGCTGGCTGGGCTATCTGGTGGTGCGCCCGGAGATGCACCGCGTGCATCACGAGCGCGACCGGCACCGCAGCAACTACGGCATCCCGATCTGGGACATGCTCTTTGGCACCTACGAAAACTCGCTGCGTTCGGTCGACTGCGGATTCACGCCCGAGCAAGAAGGGCGGATCTTCGAGATGCTGCGATTTCGCAGCGCGGATCGACCCTGACTAGCCCTTGGGCCACCCGCAGATCGGCGCTATTTGCCGATACAAAACCGGCTGAAGATCTCGCCGAGCAATTCGTCTGGCGTGGACTGCCCCACGATCTCACCGAGCGTTCCTTGCGCCAGGCGAAGCTCCTCGGCGAGCAGATCGAGTTGAGCAGGGGTTTGCTCTAGCCGGCGTCTGGCCTCATCGAGATGCTCACCGGTGAGCCGCAAGGCCCGGACATGCCTGGCGCGTGCGGTGAAGACCCCTTCGGGGTGCTCGTGCCAGCCAGCCAGTTGAAGCAGGCGGCGGCGCAGATCGTCGAGCCCCTCACCCGTCCTTGCCGATACGCGCAGGCTGTTGGTGTCGCCGTTGTCGCCACGAGGCTCGAACACCAAGTCAGCCTTGTTGTGGATTTCGAGTACCCGTTGGCCTTCGATCAGGGCATGCGGAAATCGCGCCCTGATGCGGGCGTTCTCGGACCGGTGCTCAACGTCTTTGATGCGCGTGAGGTCATGCAGGAACAGCAACGCATCAGCCGCTTCAATTTCGCCCCAGCTGCGCTCGATACCGATGCGCTCCACGGCGTCATCGGTGTCGCGCAGGCCGGCGGTGTCGATCACATGGACAGGCACGCCTTCGATCTGGATTGTCTGAGTGACCTTGTCGCGTGTGGTGCCGGGAATGGGCGTGACGATGGCCAGCTCGGCACCGGCCAGTGCGTTGAGCAAAGAGCTCTTGCCCACGTTGGGTTGCCCCGCGATCACCACCGTGATGCCTTCGCGCAGCAAGGCGCCCTGACGGGTCTGGTCCTGCACCGCGCGCAGCCGTGACGAGATGGCTTCGAGCTGTCCGCGCGCATCGGCCTGCTGAAGGAAGTCGATGTCCTCTTCGGGAAAGTCCAGCGTCGCCTCGACCAGCATGCGCAAACGCATCAACTGCTCGTCCAGCGCCTTGATTTGCAACGAGAAGCCGCCCGACAACGATCGGGTGGCCGAGCGGGCTGCCGCCTCGGTGCTGGCATCGATCAGGTCGCTGACCGCCTCGGCCTGGGCCAGATCGAGCTTGCCGTTGAGGTAAGCACGCTCGGTGAATTCACCGGGCATTGCCGGGCGCAGCGCGGTAAGTAGGGGGCGGCCGGTGGCCGGATCCGTGTCCGCGGCAGCCTCGAGACAGCGTGCCAACAGCAACTGCAACACGACCGGTCCGCCGTGCGCCTGCAGCTCGAGCACGTCTTCACCGGTATAGGAGTGCGGCGCGGGAAAGTACAGCGCCAGCCCGTGATCGATGTCCGTGCCGGCGGCATCGCGAAATGACAGATAAGTGGCGTGGCGAGGAGCCACGGGCCGACCGCACACCACATCGATCAGCGCTCGCAGATCGCGCCCCGAGACACGCACGATGCCGACCGCAGCACGCCCTGGCGCGGTGGCGATGGCAACGATGGGATCGTGGTGGCGCGGCAGCATGCGGCTCATTTTCTCCGCAGGATCTGCCGGGCCTGACGCGGACTACTTGCCCAGAACGCCCAGCTTCTTGTTGATCAAGTACTGCTGCGCGATCGACAGGATGTTGTTGGTCAGCCAGTAAAGCACCAAGCCGGCCGGGAAGTAGAAGAACATCACCGAGAAGGCCAACGGCATGATCCACATCATCTTGGCCTGCACGGGATCGGGCGGGGTCGGGTTGAGCCAGGTCTGCAACAGGCTGGTCAGGGTCATCAGGATTGGCAAGATGAAGTACGGGTCCTTGGCCGAAAGGTCGGTGAGCCAGCCGATCCACGGCGCGTTGCGCATTTCCACGCTGGCCAGAAGCACCCAGTACAGCGCGATGAAGAACGGCATCTGGACGAAGATCGGCAGACACCCGCCCAGCGGGTTGACCTTTTCCTCGCGGTAGATGCGCATCATTTCCTGCTGCATCTGCTGAGGCTTGTCCTTCAGGCGCTCGCGCATCTCTGCCACCTTCGGGCCGATGGCCTTCATCTTGGCCATCGACTTGTAGGCCGTGGCATTGAGCCAGAAGAAGGCGATCTTCAAGAGCACCACCAGGCCGACGATCGACCAGCCCCAGTTCCCAAGGAAGCCATGGAGCTGGGTGAGCAGCCAGAACAGCGGCCTGGACAAAATCGTGAGCCAGCCATAGTCCTTGACCAGATCCAGCCCCGGGGCGATCTGGCTCAGCATGTTTTCTTCCTGCGGGCCGGCAAACAACCGCGAGTCCACCGCCTGCGTTGCGCCCGGGGCCAGCGTACCCATCGGCACGACCATGCCGACCGAGTACTGATTGACGTCAACCTTGCGGGTGAAGAACTCGCGCGGGCTCTTGTCGTCGGCGGTCGCACCCAGCAGCCAGGCCGTCGCGAAATAGTGCTGAACCATGGCCACCCAGCCGTTGTCGGCGGCGGTGTCGTGGTCGGGCTTTTCGGCGGCGCCGCGCTTCTCGATGACCTTGAAGTCGATCTTCTTGAACTTCGATGCGTCGGTGTAGATCGCAGGACCGGTGAAGGTCGAGTAGAAGCTCGACTCGCCGCTGGGCGGATTGCCGTCGCGCAGCAACTGGTAGTAGACCTGCGGCGTGACCGGGGCGCTTGACTCGTTGGACACCTCGTGCCGCACGCCCACGACATAGCTTCCGCGATGGAAGGTATAGGTTTTGGTCAAAGTGACCCCGCCGACAGATGGCGACACCAACTTCACCGAAAGCTGGTCCTGCCCCTGTGTGAGCGTCAGCGCTCCGGGAGCGACGTCGAATACCGTCAAATGGTTGGGAAGCGCTGCCGCTCCCTGGGCACCTATCAGACCGGTTTGAGCCTTGTACAGGCGCGTCGCCGACTCATCAAAGAGCACCTCGTTGCGGGTACGGTCGATGTGATCGGCCTGCTTGAGCATCTCCAAATGAACCACCGAGCCGCCTTGCGTGTCGATCGTGGCCTTGATCAGGTCGGTTTCGATCTGGACCTTGCGCGAGGAGACGGCCGAGGCAGCGTCAGCGACCGGGGTCGCCGACAACGGCGTCCCTACCGAGCCTGATGGCGCCGGCACCGAAGAGGTCGATTGAGCGCTCGATGCAGAACCTGCGGGCGCCGCTCCGGGGGCCACCGTCTTCGATGCCGCAGCAGGGCCGAACATCGATGGATGACCGTTGTGCTTGTTCCACCCGTCCCACAAGAGGACAAGCGACATCGAGAACACCACCCACAGCAGGGTGCGGCGCATTTCAGTCATGGGGAATCTTTTCGTTGGAGAGAAAAACAGATGGGGGCATACCGGCGGGCACGGGGTCAAAGCCACCAGCACACCAGGGATGACAGCGAAGCAGCCGCTTGGTCGCGAGGTAGCTTCCGGTCGCGGCACCATGCGCCGTCAGCGCACCGAGCGCATAGACCGAACAGGTGGGTTCGAACCGGCAGGCAGAACCCAGCCACGGGCTCAGAAGCAAGCGATACGCTCGCACTGATGCGATCAAGAACCGCTGCGCAGCAGTAGAAACAGCCGGCCGCATCATGACCGGCGCCTGACCGGCAAAACCGCTGCGGCCATCAGCGCAGCCAACTCATTGGACGCGGCGTGGGCCAGACAATCCGACGCCGCGCTTGGGTACTCCGCCTTCGAAAACGGAGCCCGCAAACGAACCACCCACATCCCACTGTCCAAGCCAGATGCCTTGTGAACGGCATCGCGTATGTGGCGCTTGAGCAGAGTGCGAGTGACCGACCTGCGGGCGTAGCGTTTGGGAACCACCAAACCCAACCAGCGACGATTCACGGGCGACTCGTCCACAGGCTGTAGGGGACAAGGGGTCAGCCCTGTTGACAACTCCGCCTCAGAAAGTTTCCTGGGTGGCTGTTGGTCAAGCCTGGCCGAAGACGACCACGCTTGTGGAGATTGCGCCAAGTGGTGCACCGCAAAGTGGGTCGATCGAACTCGACAAGGTGCGTTGAGCACCTTGGTGAAGTCCGATGCGCGTGTGACTGACGCGATCACGGACGCTGCAGATCAAATGTGAGGTGGCTGCGCTCAGGCACACCTCGCATGACTTCAGACCGCCAGGCGCTTGCGACCCTTGGCGCGACGAGCGTTGATGACAGCGCGGCCACCGCGGGTCTTCATGCGCACCAAAAAGCCGTGGGTACGGGCGCGGCGGGTCTTGGAGGGCTGATAAGTACGTTTCATGATGATTCCAGACTGGATTGAGTCTGCGCCCCAAAGGACGAACCCAAGGGCTTTGTTCGCAGAAAACCGAGCATTAGACCAACAAAGCGCGCTCTAGTCAAAACCCTGTGTTCCGGGCCGATCGATGGATATCTGAATTTTTGTCTCCTCGGGTTCATTTTCAGCTGTGGATAACTTCGCTTTTCGAGCCCGTTTCGTTTAGACTGAGTTGCCTTGAAGGTGCGGTTCTTCACAACATGACTCAAGATCTTTGGCAGCGAGGTTGCGAGCGTTTAGCGGCCGAATTGCCCGAACAGCAATTCAACACCTGGATCCGTCCGCTTCCTGCGGCGGCCGTGTCTGAAACCTCGCACGGCGCAGTGGCCAGCCTGCTTGTGCCCAACCGATTCAAGCTCGACTGGATCCGCAACCAGTACGGCGGACGCATCGAATCGGTGTTGTCTGAACTCGCCGGTAAGCCCGTTCGCCTCGAGATCAGCCTGGCTCCGAGAGACCATGCGGATCGTTCGAACACGGCGGCAGCAGCGCCAGCACACACCGTTGGGTTGCCTGCCGCTCTGATCAGCAAGCCGCCATCGCACAACGCGCCGAACCTGGTCCCGTTCAATGCGACCAACGGATCGGATCCGTCCATTCAGTCGGGGGCGCCCGCCCAGTCTCGGCACCGCCTCAATCTGAACCTCACCTTTGCCAATCTGGTGCCGGGCAGAGCCAATCAGATGGCGCGCACAGCAGCCCTGCACGTGGCTGGAGCTCCAGGGCAGATGTACAACCCGCTGTTCATCTACGGCGGTGTCGGCCTGGGCAAGACTCATCTGATGAATGCCGTTGGGAACGCCCTTCTCGCCGATCGGCCCGATGCGCGTGTGCTCTATTTGCACGCGGAGCAGTTCATCACCGATGTCGTCAAGAACTACCAGCGCAAAACCTTCGATGAACTGAAGGCGAAGTACCACTCGCTCGATCTGCTGCTGATAGATGACGTCCAGTTCTTCGCCGGTAAGGAACGAACGCAAGAAGAGTTCTTCAATGCGTTTGAAGCGCTGTTGGCCAAGCGCGCGCACATCATCATGACCAGCGACACCTACCCCAAGGGGTTGGTTGACATCGATGAGCGGCTGACATCCCGCTTCGACGCGGGTCTGACCGTGGCCATAGAGCCGCCCGAATTGGAAATGCGCGTGGCGATCCTCATGCGCAAGGCCGAAGCCGAGGGCACGACGATGCCCGAGGACGTGGCCTTCTTCGTCGCCAAGAATGTGCGCGCCAACGTGCGCGAACTCGAAGGTGCCCTGCGCAAGATCCTGGCGTACTCACGCTTCAGCCACAAGGAAATCAACATTGCGCTGGCCCGCGAAGCCCTGAAGGATCTGCTGTCGATCCAGAACCGTCAGATCGGCGTCGAGAACATTCAAAAGACCGTGGCTGATTTCTACAAGATCAAGATCGCCGACATGTATTCAAAAAAGCGTCCCGCCAGCATCGCCCGGCCTCGCCAGATCGCGATGTACCTGGCCAAGGAGATGACGCAAAAAAGCCTGCCCGAGATAGGCGAGTTGTTTGGCGGTCGAGATCACACCACCGTGTTGCATGCGGTGCGCAAGATTTCAGCGGAGCGCCAGATCAACACCGAGCTGAACCAGCAGTTGCATGTGCTGGAACAAACTCTCAAAGGCTGATCCATGAACGCCCATGAAAGTGACGCTTGTCAATGCACAGCACTGGGGACAACTTGCTGGCAACTTCGGCTTATCCACCGCCACTGGCCAAAAGCTGAAGTTGTTGCATTTGAGTCCCGTGCTTCCATGGCCTTTTCGCACAGACTTCGACAGGTTCTAACCGATTGATTCAAAAGCAGAAAATAGGCTTCTGCACAGAAGTAACCGGCCCCTACTACTACGGCTAATTTGAGAGGTTCACATGATTGTCTTGAAGACAGCGCAAGAAAAACTTCTGAGCGCGCTCCAATCAGTGTCTGGAATCGTGGAACGCAGACACACGCTGCCTGTGCTGGCGAACGTGTTGCTTCGAAAGAATGGATCGGAGATCGAATTCACGACGTCCGATCTCGAAATCCAAGTGCGCACCCGCGCCAGCTTCGACGGCGACAACAGCACATTTGCCACCACCGTGGGGGCCCGCAAGCTCATTGACATCTTGCGCTCCCTGCCGTCGGATCAAACCGTGACGTTGAGCGCCAATCAGAGCAAGCTCACCTTGCAAGGCGGCAAGAGCCGCTTCACCTTGCAAACACTGCCCAGCGATGACTTTCCGCTGGTGCAAGAGGCGGCTGATTTCGGCCCTGTGTTCAAGGTGCCGCAAGCCACGCTCAAGAGCCTGATCAACCAGGTGCACTTTGCGATGGCGGTGCACGACATCCGCTACTACCTCAACGGCATCTTGTTCGTGGCCGAGGGCAAGAGCCTGACGCTGGTCGCCACCGACGGTCATCGTTTGGCGCTGGCCCAAGCCACGCTCGACACCGACATCCCCAAGCAGGAGGTCATCCTGCCGCGCAAGACCGTGCTCGAGTTGCAGCGCTTGCTGAAGGACGACAAGGGCAGCGACGACAACACCATCGAGATGCGCTTTGCCAGCAACCAGGCCAAGTTCAGCTTCAGCGGCATGGAGTTCGTGACCAAGCTGGTCGAGGGCAAGTTCCCGGACTACAACCGCGTGATCCCCAAGAACCACAAGAACAGCGTGGTGCTGGGTCGCGCTCCGTTGCTGTCGAGCCTGCAGCGCGCCGCGATCCTGACCAGCGAAAAGTTCAAGGGCGTTCGCGTGAACATCGAGCCCGGCAGCTTGCGCATTGCTTCGAGCAACGCCGAGCAGGAAGAAGCCAAGGAAGAGCTCGAGATCGACTACGCCGGCGACAGCATCGACATCGGCTTCAACGTCACCTACCTGATGGATGCGCTGTCGAACATCAGCGCCGAAATGATCAAGCTCGAGCTGCAAGACACCAACTCCAGCGTGCTCATTACCGTGCCGGAGCAACCCGGCTTCAAGTACGTCGTCATGCCGATGCGGATCTGAGCTGCTGAGCAGCTCGTACCCGCATTGCGGTCACTGAGTTCCCCTGCCCCCCGCCAAGCGAGGGGTTCTGTATCGAAGAACACCCGGGCCCTGAAGGCCCTCAGAAAAACTTATGAGTGAATCGATCCCTTCGGACGACGACGCAAAAAAGACTGCCAAAGCCGCTGACGACGCAGCCCAAAGTGCAGCGTATGGCGAAGGCAGCATCCAGATCCTTGAGGGTCTCGAGGCCGTGCGCAAGCGTCCTGGCATGTACATCGGCGACACGTCTGACGGCACCGGCTTGCATCACCTGGTGTTCGAGGTGGTCGACAACTCGATCGACGAGTCGCTGGCCGGCCATTGCGACGACATCGTGGTCACGATCCACTCCGACAACTCGATTTCCGTCACCGACAACGGCCGCGGCATTCCCACCGGCGTCAAGATGGACGACAAGCACGAGCCCAAGCGCAGTGCCGCCGAAATCGCGCTGACCGAACTCCACGCCGGTGGCAAGTTCAACCAGAACAGCTACAAGGTCTCGGGCGGCCTGCATGGTGTGGGTGTGAGTTGCGTCAATGGCTTGAGCAAATGGCTGCGCCTGACCGTGCGCCGCGACGGCAAGACGCACTTCATGGAGTTCAAGCAGGGCATTCCGCAAGACCGTCTGGTCGAGGTGAGAGACGGCTTCGAGATCTCGCCCATGCGCATCACGGGCGACACCGAAAAGCGCGGTACCGAGGTGCACTTTCTGCCCGATCTGGAAATCTTCTCGAACATCGATTTCCACTACGACATCATCGCCAAGAAGCTGCGCGAGCTGAGCTTCCTGAACAACGGCGTGAAGATCCGCCTGGTCGACGAGCGCAACAACAAGGAAGACACCTTTGCCTACGCCGGCGGCGTCAAGGGCTTCGTGCAGTTCATCAACACCGGCAAGAAGGTTTTGCACCCGACCATCTTCGGCGCCACCGGTGAAAAGCTCAGCGACCAGGGCACCACCATCACCACCGATGTGGCCATGCAGTGGAACGACGGCTACAGCGAGAACGTTCTCTGCTTCACCAACAACATCCCGCAGCGCGACGGCGGCACGCACCTGACCGGGCTGCGCGCAGCGATGACGCGGGTCATCAACAAGTACATCGACGACAACGAACTGGCGAAGAAGGCCAAGGTCGAAGTGACCGGCGACGACATGCGCGAAGGCCTGTGCTGCGTGCTGAGTGTGAAAGTGCCCGAACCCAAGTTCAGCAGCCAGACGAAAGACAAGCTCGTCAGCAGTGAAGTGCGCGGGCCAGTGGAAGATGTG
>CANBSV010000072.1 GCA_947372225.1 Burkholderiales bacterium
GCCGAAGGAGCCGAGGTGATGCTGGCCGAGAACGGCGAGCAAGGCGTGCGAGCGGTGTTTGATGCGTCGCCGCCGTTTGATGCGGTGCTGATGGATTTGCAAATGCCGGTGATGGACGGTCTGACGGCCACTGCGCGCATCCGCGAGCGGGCCGGCTTTGAGGCGCTGCCCATCATCGCGATGACAGCCAACGCGATGTCATCTGACCGGCAGACCTGCATCGATGGCGGCATGAACAGCCATGTGGGCAAACCCTTCGAATTGAACGACCTGGTCTCCGCCTTGCTGCGTCACACTGGGCGTGTGCAGCCCGACGCCTTGCCGGCGCCGGTGGCCGCACTGCCATTGCCGTCCGGACTGCTCGAACAAGCCGAATCGGTAGGCATCGACATGGACGCGGCGATTCGCCGGCTGGGCGGCAACGCTCCGGTTTATGGCCGCATGCTGCGCAGTTTCTTGAAGGATCTTCCGGGAATGCTGACCCAGCTTGACGCGCACGTGGCCAGGTCGGCTTGGGCCGAGGCGGCCATGCTGACGCACACCCTCAAGGGGTTGACCGGCATGTTGGGCGCGAGTGATCTGCGCGCAAGCTCAGCGACGGCCAACTGGGCCTTCGAGTCCGTCGCTCCCGGGGAACTCAGCGCGGATGTGGTTCGCGCGCTCAAGGCTGCCGCCGACACCTTTGTGCTTGCGGCCGCGCCGTTGGTGTCCGCACTGGTCGAGTCGAGCGCCGTTGCAAGCGTTGCGCCGGTGGTCATGCCTGCCGGGTTCCAGATGCGCTGCCTGCGCGACATGCTGGGACTTTTGCGTGCCTCGGACATGCGCGCGCTTGATGTGTTGAAACAATTGCGCGAGAACTGGGATGGCCTGAAGCCGTCGAGTTTCGATGCGCTGGAGACTGCGATGGAAGCGCTGGACTTTGACCTGGCTGCCGAGGCGTGCGGCCAGCTGCTAGCCGAGGGTGCCGCATGATTCAGGTAGATCGTTTTTCGAGGCCATCCAGGCCGCCTTGCATCTTGCTGGTCGATGACCAGCCGATCAACATTCAGGCGCTTTACCAGGCGTTCGCCGCCGACCACCAGGTGCTGATGGCCACCAGCGGCGAGAAGGCATTGGCCATTTGCCGGGCGACACCGCCCGACATCATGTTGCTCGACATCATGATGCCCGGCATGGACGGCTACCAGGTGCTGCGGCAACTCAAGGCACATGCCTCCACCGCTGGCATTCCGGTGATCTTCGTCACCAGTCGAGACAGCTCCGAAGACGAGGCGCGCGGTCTCGAACTCGGGGCCGTGGACTTCATCGCCAAGCCGATCAATCCGTCCATCGTGCGCGCGCGTGTGCGCACTCACCGCGAGTTCAACAGGGCGCGCGCGCTGCTCGGCGCCACGCTGGAGTCCACGGCCGATGGCATTGCGGTGACCGACCTGCAGGGGTCGCTGCTGGGGTGCAACCAGCGCTTTGTGCGCATGTGGAACCTGCCGGACGATTTCGCCGAGCGTGACCACGACTTGAAGATGGTGAAGTTTCTGGAGTCTCAGGTGGTCGAGGACCAGTCGGACCTGCTCACGCTGCTGAACACGCCGACGACGCCAGACGATGGCGTGGCGTCGTCGATGACCCTGCGCGATGGCCGGGTGATCGAGCGCTTTCTGACGCCGTTGTTCGCCAACGGCAAGCTGGACGGTCGGGTGTTCAACTTTCGCGACGTGACCGAGCGGGTCCATGCGGAGCGTCAGCTCGAGGAGCTCAACGTCGATCTGGAACGCAAGGTTCAGGCTCGTACCAAGGAGCTGGCTGAAGCTGTTCGTGCCGCATCGGTGGCCAACCACGCCAAAAGCGAATTTGTCTCGAACATGAGCCATGAGATGCGCACGCCGATGAACAGCATCCTGGGCATGTCGTATCTGGCATTGAACTCGCAACCCAACCCGAAGGTCCGCGAGTACCTTGAGCGCATCAGCGAGTCCGGTCAGCATTTGCTCAGCCTGATCAGCGACGTGCTGGACTTCTCGAAGATCGAGGCCGGCAAGCTCGAGATCGAATCCGCCAGCTTTCTGGTGCGCGACGTGGTCAATGATGTGCTGAGGCAGATGTCGGAGATGGCGACGCAAAAAGGTCTGCAGCTGCGCAGCGAGATCGACCCGGTGCTCGACCGCGCGTTGCATGGCGACGTGCTGCGGGTGCGCCAGATATTGCTCAACTACGTGAGCAACGCGATCAAGTTCTCGCGCGAAGGTGAGGTCGTGCTGCGCGCGCAGGGGAACAACCCCGATGCTGCCGGTGCGGATGTGCGCTTCGAGGTGGTTGATCGTGGCATCGGCATGACCAGCGAGCAAACAGCGAAGCTGTTTCGCCCGTTCCATCAGGCCGACGCTTCGACCACCCGCTGCTATGGCGGCACGGGTCTGGGCTTGGCGATCTGCCGCAAGCTGGTGGATCTGATGGGTGGGGATGTGGGCGTCGTGAGCGAACCCGGTGTGGGCAGCACGTTCTGGTTGCATTTGCCCCTGTCCTGGGCGCTTGAGATTCCGGCTGCACGTGTCCCGAGCACTCAGTGGGAGCGCTCTTTGGCTGGCACCACGGTGCTTGTGGTCGATGACAACCACCTGAATCAGCGTGTGGCGTCCGAATTGCTCGAGGTGGCGGGGGCCAGCGTGCTGCTGGCCGACGACGGTCTGAGCGCGCTCAGCGTACTTGCCCAGCACCGGGTCGATTGCGTTTTGATGGATGTGCAGATGCCTGTGATGGACGGAATGGAGGCCACCCGGCGCATCCGCGAGAACCCGGCTCTGGGGCACCTGCCGGTGATTGCCATGACCGCCAACGCACGCGGTGAAGACCAACGGTCTTGCACCGAGGCCGGCATGAACGATTTCATCGCCAAGCCGGTGATGCCCGATCAGTTCTACGCCAAGCTGAGTCAGTGGCTGGTCCGCGAGCCGGTCCAGGACGCGCCGCTGCAAGTCGTCGCGCCCGTGCCCGTGCCGGCGCCGGCCGCGGACTCCGAAGCGATCGATCTGTCGGTGCTCATATCGCTGACGCGCAACAACCCGAAAAAAATGCAGGACATCGCCTCGGTGTTCCTGAAGTTCATGGCCCGCACGCTCGACGAGCTTGACGCGGCTGCGGCTGCCGACGATCGCGCGGCGCTCTCGGCACTGGGGCACAAGGCCAAATCATCGGCCGGTTCGCTGGGTGCGCAAGGGTTGTCGGCGTTGTGCCAGCGGCTTGAGGTGTCGATGAAGGTGCCCGACGCCGACGTGGCGCAGGCACGCTTGCTCATCGAGGAGATCCGCGGCTTGATGGTGCTGATCGCCGCCAAACTGGGCACGCTTTCGAGCTGAAGGGCGTCGCCGGCCGCACCGAAGCGCAGCAAGTCGGTGTTTTCGCGTCAACCGGCGGTGCGTTCAGTCCGTTGTTGGCTCATCCCTGAGCAAGGCGGCCATCCCCGGCGCACCTGAAAACATGAAGAAATTCGACGACATCCGTTTGCTGCGCACCACTTATCTGCGCGGACCCAACGTGTGGACTTACCGGCCGGCGCTGGAAACCTGGCTCGATCTGGGCGAACTCGAGAACTTTCCGAGCTCCACCTTGCCGGGTTTCAGCGATCGTCTGGTGGCGCTGATGCCCGCGCTGATCGAGCACCACTGCGGTGTCGGCGAGCGCGGCGGTTTTCTCGAGCGGCTGAAGTCAGGCACCTGGGCCGGTCACGTGCTGGAGCACGTGGTCATCGAACTGTTGAACCTGGCGGGCATGCCCACCGGCTTCGGCCAGACCCGCAGCACCTCGACCGATGGCGTCTACCGCATGGTGTTCCGTGCCCGTGACGAGCACGTGGCGCGCACTGCACTGACCCATGGGCACCGCCTGCTGATGGCAACCATCAACGAGCAGCCGTGCGATCTGGACGCGGCAGTGGCGGCGGTGCGCGACAAGGTCGACAGCTGCTACCTCGGCCCGAGCACCGCGTGCATCGTGGCAGCGGCCACCGATCGCGGCATCCCGCACATCCGCCTGAACGACGGCAATCTGGTGCAGCTCGGCCATGGTGCGCGCCAGCGCCGCATCTGGACGGCAGAAACCGAATTCACCAGCGCCATTGCCGAGGGCATCGCCAGCGACAAGGACCTGACCAAGTCGCTGCTCAAGTCCTGTGGCGTGCCGGTGCCTGAAGGCCGCATCGTCAACAGCCCCGAGCAAGCCTGGGAAGCTGCCCAGGACATCGGCCTGCCGGTGGTGGTCAAGCCCTCGGACGCCAATCACGGTCGTGGTGTGACGCTGGACCTGCGCACGCAAGCTGACATCGAAGCCGCCTACCGCGTGGCCTACCCCGAGGGCAGCGACGTGATGGTCGAGCGCTTCATTCCCGGCCACGAGCACCGCCTGCTGGTGGTGGGCAACCGGGTGGTGGCCGCAGCGCGCGGCGAAATCATCGGCATCACCGCGGACGGCAAGTCGACGGTGCGCCAGTTGATCGACAGCCAGCTCAATTCAGATCCGCGTCGCGGCATCGAGGAAGAATTCCCGCTCGAGACCATCGCGGTGGACACCAACACCAAGGTGCAGCTCGAAATCCAGCGCCAGGGCCTGACCCCGGAATCGGTGCCCGATCAGGGCCGCTTCGTGGTGATCGAGCGCAACGGCAACGTGGCCATCGACTGCACCGACAACATCCACCCCGAGGTGCAGTACGCCGCCGCCCTGGCCGCCCGCGTGGTGGGTCTGGACATCGCCGGTGTCGATCTGGTGGCCAAGGACATTTCGCTTCCGCTGTCGGTACAGGGCGGGGCCATCGTTGAAGTCAACGCCGGCCCCGGGTTGCTGATGCACCTGAAGCCGGCCGAAGGCATGCCGCGCCCTGTGGGCCGCGCGATCGTGGACCATCTGTTCCCCGAAGACGAGACCGGTCGCATCGACATCGTCGGCCTGGCCGGCTCCAAGGGCACGCGCACCATCGCGCGTCTGGTGGGCTGGCTGCTGCACCTGAGCGGTCGGCGCGTGGGCCTGGCCTGCCGCGACGGTCTGTTTCTGGGCGGGCGCCAGATCGAGCGCACCGATGGCGCGTGCTGGGAGTCCGGCCATCGGCTGCTGCTCAACCGGTCTGTCGACGCGGTGGTGATCGAAAACGGCGCCACCTCGGTGCTCAATGACGGTCTGGCTTACGACCGCTGCCACGTGGGCGTGGTCACGGACCTGTCGTTTGGCGCTGGCGATGCCGCCGCGCTGGCAGCGCACGACGTGCGCGAGACCGACCAACTCGCCAAGGTGCTGCGCACGCAGATCGACGTGGTGATGCCCGATGGGATCGCCGTGCTCAACGCCGCCGACGTGCGCATCGCCGAGATGGCCGCGCTGTGCGACGGCGACGTCATCCTCTATGCCCTAGATGGCAACAGCGAGGCGCTGTTGGCCCATCGTGCCACCGGTGGCCGCTGCGCCTTCGTGCGTGACGGTTGGGCCGTGCTGGCCACGGGTGCGGCTGAAACCCGATGCACGAACCTGGCCCATTCCAGCCGGCGTTTCGAAGCGGGCGACCCATTGGCTTCGGCCGAAGACCGCATCGAAGTGCTGCTGGCTGCGATCGCCACGGCCTGGGCACTGGGCATTTCGCCCGAGTTGATGGCTGCCGGCATCGACACCTTCGCGGTCACGATGACCGCTGGTGTGGTCGCGCCCCCCGGTGTCGATCTGTCGATGGCATCGATCGCAGTGCCCGCCACCCCGGCTGTCAAGCCGGTGGCCGCGGCGGTGCCGACTTCGGTGGCCACGCACTGAGCCTGCCAGCCTTCCTCTTTTTGACCCTTCGATCTTTTGACCGGCTCTGCCGGCAGAAAGCGTAGTCCATGGACGTGACCCGCATCCGGGCCTTGCGCGGCCCCAACCTCTGGAGCCGTCATACCGCCATCGAAGCGGTGGTGGCGTGTTCGGTGCCCGAGCGCGCCCTGTCGTTCATCACCGGCGTCGAAACCCGGGTGTGCAAGCTGTTTCCGGCGGTGGGTGCGCTGCTGGTGTCCAGCCAGCAGCAGCCGAAGTCGATCGCGCACCTGCTCGAATCGCTGGCGCTGACGCTGCAAGCGCAAGCCGGCTGCCCGGTGACCTACAGCCGCACCGCGGCCACGGTCGAGCCGGGTGTGTACCAGGTGGTCGTCGAATACAGCGAAGAAGAGGTTGGGCGCGAGGCTTTCGAACTGGCTCAAGCGCTGCTTCAGGCCGCCGTGGGCAACCATCCGTTTGACGTGGACGCCGCCATCGGTCGTTTGCGCGATACACATGAGGACGTGCGCCTCGGCCCGAGCACGGGTGCCATCGTGGATGCGGCGGCCGCACGCGGCATTCCCTACCGCCGCCTCACGCAAGGCAGTCTGGTGCAGTTTGGCTGGGGTTCACGCCAGCGCCGCATCCAGGCCGCCGAGGTCGATGTCACCAGCGCGGTGGCCGAGTCGATCGCGCAGGACAAGGACCTGACCAAGAAGCTGCTGCTGTCTGCGGGTGTGCCGGTGCCGTATGGGCGCCCCGTGAACAGCGTCGACGAGGCCTGGGCCGTGGCGCTCGAAATCGGGCTGCCGGTGGTGGTCAAGCCGCAAGACGGCAATCAGGGCAAGGGCGTCACCGTCAACATCACCACCCGTGAGCAGCTCGACATGGCCTACCGCGTGGCAGCGGAGATCGGCGAGGTGATGGTCGAGCGATTCCTGCCGGGCAGCGATTACCGGCTGCTGGTGGTGGGCGACCGCATGGTGGCTGCGGCCCGGCGCGATCCACCGCAGGTGCTGGGCAACGGCGTGAACACCGTGCGCCAACTGGTCGACATGGTCAACGCCGATCCCAAGCGCGGTACGGGTCACTCGACCTCGCTGACCAAGATCCGCTTTGACGACATTGCCATCGCGCGCCTGGCCGAACAGGGCCTGGCACCCGAGTCGGTGCCGGAAAAGGGCCGCCGTGTCATCTTGCGCAACAACGCCAATCTGAGTACGGGCGGCTCGGCCACCGATGTGACCGACAGCGTGCACCCTGACATGGCTGCGCGCGCGATCACCGCCGCGCAGACCATTGGCCTGCACATCTGCGGCGTCGATGTGGTGTGCGAAAGCGTGCTGCATCCGCTGGAGGACCAGGGCGGCGGCGTGGTCGAGGTCAACGCCGCACCGGGGTTGCGCATGCATCTGTCGCCCTCGTACGGCAAGGGCCGCCCGGTCGGCGAGGCCATGATCGAAAGCCTGTACCCGCACGGCGAGGATGGCCGCATTCCGGTGGTGGCCGTCACTGGTACCAACGGCAAGACCACCACCGTGCGGCTGATCTCGCACCTGCTGTCGACCAGCGGACTGCGTGTGGGCATGACCAACACCGACGGCGTGTACGTCGAGGGCCGTCAGATCGACAGCGGCGATTGCAGCGGGCCGAAGAGCGCGCGCAACGTGCTGATGCACCCCGATGTGGACGCGGCCGTGTTCGAGACCGCGCGCGGCGGCGTGCTGCGCGAAGGGCTGGGTTTCGATCGCTGCCAGGTCGCGGTGGTCACCAATGTGGGCAGCGGCGATCACCTCGGTCTGAATTACGTCGCCACCGTTGAAGACCTCGCGTTGATCAAGCGGGTGATCGTGCAAAACGTGTCGCCCATGGGCTTTGCGGTGCTCAACGCCACCGACCCGCACGTGGTGGCCATGGCTGCCAATTGCCCGGGCGAGGTGATCTACTTTGCCGCCGACCGCCAGCATCCGGTGATGGTGGCCCACCGTGCCCAGGGGCATCGCACGGTGTGCGTCGAAGGTGAATGGCTGGTGGCCGCACAGGGCGCGTGGCGCGAACGCATCGCATTGCGCGATGTGCCGCTGACGCGCAGCGGCGCGATCGGCTTCCAGATCGACAACGCGATGGCCGCCATGGCCGCTGCGTGGGGCGTGGGGCTGACCTGGGATGCCATCCGTCGCGGACTGGCCACCTTCTCGAGCGACACCGACAACGTGCCGGGCCGCTTCAACATCATGAACTTCCGTGGCGCCACGGTGATTGCCGATTACGGCCACAACCCCGACGCCATGCGCGCGCTGGTGGCGGCGGTCGAGGCGCTGCCGGCGCAGCGCCGTTGTGTGGTGATCAGCGGGGCGGGCGACCGGCGCGACGAGGACATCCGTGAGCAAACGCAGATCCTGGGCGGCTGTTTCGACGACGTGGTGTTGTTCCAGGACGCCTGCCAGCGCGGCCGCGCCGATGGCGAGGTGATCCGCCTTTTGCGTGAAGGCCTTGCCGGGGCGAAACGCACGCGGCGTATCGACGAGATCCGCGGCGAGTTCGTGGCAATCGACCTGGCGCTCGACCGGCTTGAGGCGGGCGACTTGTGCCTGGTGCTTGTCGATCAGGTCGATGAGGCGCTGGCGCACCTCGCGCAGCGGGTGGCGAGCGCCGCCACGTCCGAGGCCTGAGCCCGGCGCTGTCAGCGCCGCAGCACCCCGAACCACTCGCGCTGAGCCGGCGTGAACTGGTCTTCGGGCGTCATCAGGGCGTGCTCAAGCGCGTTGCGGATGTCGGGCTCCGGCAATGGCAGCGGGCCCGACAGCAAGGTCTCGAGCAGGGCGCGGGCCGAGGCGATCGTCTCGCGGTACAGCGCGAGCATTGCGGTCATGGTGACGTGCTTGCTAGGGTCGTCCATCCAGCAGTCGTAGTCGGTCACGATGGCCACCGTGGCGTAGGCCATTTGGGCCTCGCGTGCCAGAAACACCTCAGGCACGTTGGTCATGCCCACCAATTGGCAGCCGGCTTTTTGCAGGAAGCGGCTTTCGGCACGTGTGCCCAGGCGCGGCCCTTCGACACAGGCGTAGGTGACATCGCGGTGCAGCGTGATCGGTGGATCTTGCGGGTGGCGCACGGCGTGCTCGCTCACCGCCTGAGCCACCCAGTCGATCAGTGCGCGACTCACCGGTTGCGCCGTGGACACATGGGCCGCCACGCCATCGCCAAAGAAGGTGCGCGAACGCCCGCCCTTTGTCCAGTCGAAGTACTGATCGGGCATGGCCAGATGCCCCGGAGCGATCCCCTCGGTGAGGCTGCCCACGGCCGAAAAACTCAGCACCTGCGTGGCGCCGGCTCGCTTGAGCGCGTAGATGTTGGCGCGGTAGTTGATCTCGTGTGGCAGCAGACGGTGTCCGGCACCATGGCGCGCCAGGAACAGCAAGTCGTGACCGGCCAGGCGCCCCTTGCTGATGGTGCCCGACGCCATCCCGAACGGCGTGCTGGCATCGAGTTGCTCGTCGATTTGCATGCCCTGCAGTTCGTACAGGCCGGTTCCACCGAGGATGGCGAGCATGGACGTCCTTTCAGATCAGCGACAGTTGCTGCTCGGGTTCGAGGTGGGTCTTCAAGAACAAATCGTACAAGGCGGTGAACTCCTCGAGGCGCTCGAAGTAGGGGATCGCTCCAGTCGACATCACATCGAAGGTCCAGCGTGGCAGATGCGAATAAGCGTCCTTGTGGCGGTAGTCGATGAAGTCTCCGCGAACACCATGGACCATCCACACGGGCATCGTGAGTGACTGGTAGACACGGGTGATGTCGGCGCTGAACAGGAACGCGCTCACGAACCAGAGCACGGCCTGTTTGGCCCCTGCCTGCTGCGTGGTGATGACGTCGTAGTCCAGCAGGCCCTCATCGATCGAGGCGCTGCCCCAGGTTTTTTTCAGGAAGAAGCGAATCACCGAGCGCCGGGTCAAGAAGCGGTAGATGGCATCACTCCAAAGCGGGCTGAAGAAGAACCTGCGAAGAGCGGCGATACCCCGGTTGCTGCCGCTCGGCCCCTCAAAGGGTGCACCGCGGTTGAACCCGGTCGGGCTGACCAGTGCGACGCTGCGGAAGTGCGACGGGACCTCCTGGGCGGCGCGAGCTGCATATTCGCTCGACAAAGACAGGCCCAGCACGTCGATGGGCGTGGGGCCGTGGTCGCGTTGGATGGCGGCCGTCATGGCATGCACCGCATCGGTCATCAGGCGAGGGAGGTAGGGGCGCTCGCTGCGCTCGGAAAAGCCGAATCCCGGCAGATCAAGTGCATACACCGGCCGACGGTGCTTGTAGTACTCAAAGAGCGGCCGGACCTCGTAGGCCGAGCCCGCCGCATTGATGCTGTGCAGGAGCAGCAGCGGGGTTTGATCGCCCAGCGCTGCCGGGTGATCCGCGCAGGGCCCCGCCGTGTAGTACGAAAGCCGGCCGGCCAGGCTGTCCATCTCGATGCGATCGCCTGACAGCGCACCAGGCAGGACCGGATCGCGAGTGCCCTGGGCAGCTGTTGGTGTCATGGCAGCGTGATCCAAGTGCGTGGTTCGGTGCGCGCTGTCACCGGCTGTTTCGCCTCTCGGGCTGTACGTGGCTGCTGAAGAACCGCCACATCTCGCGCGAAGCGTCGGGTCCACTCGGATCGGTGTACGAGCCTTGCTCGCGACCGCCTGACCACGCATGGCCGGCGCCGTGCACCAGCCAGTGCTCTGCCTGCGCCGCGGCGCCTTCGGTGCCGGGGTGTGTGATCCGTGTGTAATTCCGCCCTTGTTCAGACACACCCTGTTCGATCAGCGGCGCCGGGGTGGGGCTGGCCATCGTGGCGAGTTCACTGCGCCGCACGGCCACCTCGATGGTGCGCGCGCCGTTGTCCGGGTGAACGACGGTGTCGCTGTCGCCATGGAAGACGATCGTCGGTACCGGGTCGGCCACACCGCCACCCGCATCCGCCGCCTGGCCGTGCTTCATGGCCGACAACGCGGACATCAGGTCGTTGGCCGCCCCGCTGGCCAGCCCGGAGTGGACACCGACGGCCGCGTAAAGATCCGGGTAGGCCTGGCCCAACACGGCCGCCATCGCGCCGCCGGCCGACAGCCCTGCCACGTAGATGCGGCGTGCATCGAAGCCGTGCTCGGCCATCACGGCACGGGTCAGCCCTGCCAGCACGGCCGGCTCACCCTGGCCACGCTGCTGGTGGGCTTTTTCGAACCAGTTCCAGCAGCGTCCGGCGTTGGCGTCTTGAGACTGCGCCGGGTACAGCACCGCGAAGCCCTGTTCGCGAGCCAATTCGTTCATCCCCGTGCCTGCCGCGAAGTCTGCGGGGCCTTGCAAGCACCCGTGCAGCATCACGACCAAGGGGAGCGGCGCGGTGCGAGTGGTGGTTGCAGGCGGCAGGTACAACTCGTACTCGCGCGTCAGGCCGAGATCCGTATGCCGGCCGGTGATCGTCAGGCCCAGGTGATCGGTTGTATGGATTGGGGCGATGACTGCCGGCCCCAACGCGCCAGCGTTCGGGGCTGGCGTTCGGTGTGGTGTCACCGACTGTTGCGAGGCCTGGCTCACCAGGCCCTCAACGACAGTTTCACGCACTGACGCAGGAGGCTCGGCGGGCTCGGCACCCAGCGATTGCTGAATGAATTTGGCTGCCTGGCCCAGTCGCCCCGACTGAGTGAGACGGGACACTTCTTTCATCCAGCGCTGAAGCGAATCGGGCATGGTGTCTTTCTGGTGACGGATTCCGGTGGCGCGGCCTGACGCAGGTGCGCGATCACGGGTCCGGGATGAGCGATTGTGGCGAGCCCGGTACGCCGCCGTGTTGCTTTTTGCCGGCATGTGAGGCCGGCAAAGCGATATCCATGCCGCAGTGCGCGCGGCGCAGACCTTGAAGCGCGTGGACTTGACCCCAGATTGCTTGGGAGTTGAAGCTTTCGCAACGCGAAGCTTCACCGGTTCTTTGGCGAGCAACCCACGATTTTCAAAATGATCATGAGCAAACAAACCCTTTCCTTCCAGGCCGAGGTGAAGCAGATCCTGCACCTCGTCACCCACTCGCTTTATTCGAACAAAGAGATCTTTTTGCGCGAGTTGGTCTCCAACGCTTCGGATGCCTGCGACAAGCTGCGCTTCGAGGCCATCAACCAGCCCGAGCTTTACGAAGACGCGCCCAACCTTGAGGTGCGACTGAGCTTCGACAAGGAGAACAAAACGCTGACGATTCGCGACAACGGCATCGGCATGAGCGCCGAAGAGGCCGTCGCCAATTTGGGCACCATCGCCAAGAGCGGCACGCGCGAGTTCATGGCCAAGCTCGAGGGCGACCAGAAGAAGGACGCCCAGTTGATCGGACAGTTCGGCGTGGGCTTTTACAGCGGCTTCATCGTGGCCGATCGCATCACCGTCGAAACGCGGCGGGCCGGCGCGAAGCCCGAAGAAGGCGTGCGCTGGACTTCCGAAGGCACGGGTGATTTCGAGGTTGAAACCATCACCCGCCCCGAACGCGGCACCTCGATCATCTTGTACCTGCGCGAGGGCGAGGATGAGTTCCTGAGTGGCTGGAAGCTCAAGTCGATCGTGAGCAAGTACTCTGACCACGTGTCGCTGCCCATCCTGATGCAAAAGGAAGAGTGGGACGCCGAGCAAAGCAAGCAGGTCACCCGCGACGAATGGGCGCCCGTCAACAAGGCCGCTGCCCTGTGGACCCGCAGCAAGAGCGACATCACCGAAGAGCAGTACCAAGAGTTCTACAAGCAGATCAGCTACGACACGACCAACCCACTGGCCTACACGCACAACCGGGTTGAGGGGCGCAGCGAGTACACGCAGCTGCTCTACATCCCGGCCAAGGCGCCCTATGACCTGTGGAATCGCGACAAGCGCGGCGGTGTGAAGCTCTACGTCAAGCGTGTGTTCATCATGGACGACGCCGAGGCGCTGATGCCGGTGTACCTGCGCTTCGTCAAGGGCGTGATCGACAGCGCCGACCTGCCGCTCAACGTGAGCCGCGAGCTCCTGCAGGAAAGCCGTGACGTCAAGGCGATCCGCGAGGGTTCAACCAAGCGTGTTCTGAGCATGCTCGAAGCGCTGGCCGACAGCGAAGACGAAGCCGACAAGGCCAAGTACGCATCGTTCTGGCGCGACTTCGGGCAATTGCTCAAGGAAGGCGTCGGCGAAGACCACGCCAACGTCGAGCGGCTGGCCAAGTTGCTGCGCTTTTCGAGCACGCACGCAGACGATGGCGTGTCGTTCGCCGACTATGTGTCTCGCATGAAGGAAGGCCAGGAGGCGATCTACTACATCACCGCCGACAGCCTGGCTGCTGCCAAGGGCAGCCCGCAGCTCGAGATCTACCGGCAAAAGGGCATCGAGGTGTTGCTGTTCACCGATCGTGTGGACGAGTGGATGCTCAGCCACCTGTCCGAGTTTGATGGCCACACGCTGCAAAGCGTTGCCAAGGGTTCGGTTGACCTTGGCAAGTTGCAAGACGAGGAAGAAAAGAAGCAGGCCGAGCAGGTTGCGGAAACTTTCAAGCCAGTGCTTGATCGCCTGAAGGACGTGTTGAAAGGCCGCGCCAAGGACGTGCGAGTCACGACCCGCCTGGTCGACTCGCCCGCTTGTCTGGTGGTCGAAGAGGGTGACCTGAGCGGCCACCTCTCGCGTTTGCTCAAGCAGTCCGGTCAGGGGGCCCCAACGTCCACGCCTATCCTGGAGGTCAATGCCAAGCATCCTCTCGTGAGCAGCCTGGAATCGAGCGACCACTTCGACGATCTTGCGCACATCCTGTTCGACCAGGCCGCTTTGGCTGAGGGCGGCCAACTTGAAGATCCGGCGGCCTATGTGCGTCGGGTCAATGCGATGCTGGTCGGCTGAGGTGCAATCGATCTGATCGGGCCTTGCTCTCGATCGTGAAAAACCGGCCTTCAGGCCGGTTTTTCAC
>CANBSV010000073.1 GCA_947372225.1 Burkholderiales bacterium
GCCGCCAAGGACGTGGCCATGCACGTGGCCGCGATGAAGCCGGTGTCGCTGGCTGCGTCCGACGTGCCCGCCGCTCTGATCGAGAAGGAGCGCTCGATCGCGTCGCAAAAGGCCGAAGAAGATGCCGAAAAGGCAGTGGCCGAAGGCAAGGCACCTCAGTCGGCCGAAATCGTCGCCAAGCGCGTCGAGGGCTCGGTGCAGAAGTACCTCAAGGAAGTCAGCCTGTTCAACCAGGCCTTCGTCAAAAACGACAAGCAGACCGTCGAGGCCATGCTCAAGGCCGCCAACACGCAGGTCAAGGGCTTCGTGCTGTACGTCGTGGGTGAAGGTATCGAGAAGAAGGTGGATGACTTTGCCGCTGAAGTCGCTGCGCAAGTGGCCGCTGCAAAAGGGGCCTGATCCCCGGGCGATCTCCCCGCAGCATCGCCTGCGGGGAGGCTCCGTTTAGACTCTCGCGATCGTCACGAACAGGAAAGGACTTCATGCCAGCTTACAAGCGCATCCTGCTCAAACTGTCCGGCGAAGCCCTGATGGGCGATGACTCCTACGGCATCAATCGCGCCACCATCGTGCGCATGGTGCGCGAGGTGCAAGAAGTGACACTGCTGGGCTGTGAAGTGGCCGTCGTGATCGGTGGCGGCAACATCTTTCGTGGTGTGGCAGGTGGCTCGGTCGGCATGGACCGGGCAACCGCCGATTACATGGGCATGCTGGCCACCGTGATGAACGCGCTGGCCCTGGCCGACACGATGCGTCAGGAAGGCATGACCGCGCGCGTGATGTCGGCCATCGCGATCGAGCAGGTGGTTGAGCCTTACGTGCGTCCGAAGGCGCTGCAATACCTCGAAGAAGGCAAGGTGGTCATCTTCGCGGCAGGCACCGGCAACCCGTTTTTCACGACTGACACCGCAGCCGCGCTGCGCGGTGCCGAGATCGGGGCCCAGATCGTGTTGAAGGCGACCAAGGTGGACGGCGTGTACAGCGCCGACCCCAAGAAGGATCCTGCCGCCACCCGCTATTCGCACATCAGCTTTGACGAAGCGATCCATCGCAATTTGCAGGTGCTCGACGCCACTGCCTTCGCTTTGTGTCGTGATCAGAAGTTGCCCATCAAGGTGTTCAGCATCTTCAAGCCGGGTGCGCTCAAACGCGTGGTGCTGGGCGAGGACGAGGGCACCCTCGTCCATGTGTAAAACCGTTGTGAGCAGGAACAGGCGATGAGCATTGCCGACATCAAGAAGAACGCCGAGCAGAAGATGGCCCGTTCGGTGGAATCGTTCAAGAACGAAATTCACAAGATCCGCACCGGGCGTGCCCACCCCGGCATCCTGGATCAGGTCCAGGTCGACTACTACGGCTCTGACGTGCCCATCACCCAAGTGGCCAACGTGACCTTGCTCGACGCCCGCACGATCAGCGTGCAGCCCTGGGAAAAGGGCATGGGGGCGAAGATCGAAAAGGCCATCCGCGAGAGTGACTTGGGCCTGAACCCGTCGACTCAGGGCGATTTGATCCGCGTGCCGATGCCCGCGCTCACCGAAGAGCGTCGCAAGGACTTGACCAAGGTCGTGCGCAACGCCGGGGAGGACGCCCGCATCGCCGTGCGCAATTTGCGACGTGACGCCAATGAGCATGCCAAACGACTGCTCAAGGACAAGGAAATCTCCGAGGACGACGAGCGGCGTTCGCTTGATGAGGTTCAAAAGCTGACTGATCGCACCATCGCCGAGATCGACCGGTTGGTGACGGCCAAAGAAGCTGAGGTGATGGCGGTATGACGCGAACCGGCGTTGCATTCATGGCTGAGCGCTCGAGACCGGCGATCCAGTGAGCGCATTGCCTGTCGCGTCGAAGATTCCACGTCACATCGCCATCGTGATGGATGGGAATGGCCGTTGGGCCAAGCGACACTTCAAGCCCAGATTTCTGGGTCACAAGCAAGGCGTCGATACGCTGGTCAAGACCGTGCTCGCATGCGCCGATCGTGGCGTGGAGTTTCTGACCGTTTTCGCCTTTTCTTCCGAGAACTGGAAGCGTCCCAACGACGAAGTCACGGGGTTGATGTCGCTGGTGCTGCTGGCGGTCTCCAAGTACCTGGCCGTGATGTCACGCAACGGCGTTCGGGTGCGCATCGTCGGAGACCGGGACAGCCTCGCTCCACATGTGCGCGAGGCCTGGGACCACGCGGAGTCGAGCACCCGGGGCAACACGCGCATCACCTTGTCGGTGGCCTTCAACTACGGCGGGCGATGGGATGTCGTTCAAGCCTGTCAGCGTGCGATGCGCGACGGGGTCACGGCGGACCAACTAGACGAGGCTCGCCTGAGCCGCTATATGGCGCTTTGTCACGCGCCCGATCCGGATCTGTTCATCCGCACCGGTGGCGAGGTCCGCATCAGCAATTTTCTGCTCTGGCAAGCGGCCTATTCGGAGTTGTGCTTCTCGGATTGCCTTTGGCCTGACTTCGGTGAAGCCGAACTGGACGCGGCGCTTGCCGATTACGCGGGGCGAGACAGGCGATTTGGATCCATCGAGGATGCGGCCGACGTGGCAGTTTCGTTGGCGGGCTGATCATGCTCAAACAACGTGTCCTCACCGCCATCGTGCTGCTGCTGGTCTTGCTGCCCGCGCTCTTTGCGTCGGTGGCGTGGCCATTTGCGGCCTTCACCCTGATCTTCGTTTCGGCCGGTGGGTGGGAGTGGGGTCGGCTCAACGGTGCCGGTGCGCTCGCGTCGATCGCCATGGGGCTTTTGGTCGCAGCCGCCTGCGCTGCGTCATGGGCGACCGGGTGGACCACTGGCGCGCCGCCGTCGCTTTGGTGGCTTGCGACGGTGGCGTGGGTTTTGGGTGGTGTCTGGGCGCTTCAGGGCGGGCCCGCCGGTTGGGGCAGGCTGGCGCCCGGCGTGCGCCAGGGCTTGGGTCTCGTTTTGCTGTGGCTCGCATGGCTGGCCATGGCAAGTGCGCGATCTCGAGGTCTCAACTTCATCCTGTCGGTCTTCAGCGTGGCGTGGGCGTCAGACATCGCAGCCTACTTTGGTGGTCGCGCCTGGGGCCGTCGCAAGCTCGCGATTTCGATCAGTCCAGGGAAGAGCTGGGAGGGCGTGTGGAGCGGCATGGCAGGCGTGTTGCTGGTGGCTGGGCTGTGGGTGCTTGCCGATCGCCACTGGGCCATGGACTCTTCCAGCCTCTACTCGCGCCTGCTTTCGTCGTTGGGCCTGCTCGAAATGATTCTGGCGCTGGCGTTCCTGACGGCGATGGGCGTGGTGGGCGACTTGGCTGAATCCCTCGTCAAGCGCCATGCAGGCGTCAAGGACAGCAGCGGATTGCTCCCCGGCCATGGCGGAGTGCTTGACCGAGCTGACGCGCTGTTGCCGGTGTTTCCCGTGGCCCTTGCGCTGAGCATTTTTTGACATGACGACTGGCGGACATCGAATGCGGGTGTGCATCCTGGGCTCGACCGGATCGATCGGCACCAGCACGCTCGATGTGCTATCGCGGCATGTCGATCGGTTCGAGGTGTTTGCGCTGACTGCGCATCACCGTGTCGACGACTTGCTGGCCCAGTGTCTGGCCTGGCAGCCGAAATTTGCGGTGCTGCCCGAGCGCGCTCAGGCACAGGCGCTCCAGGCCAGGTTGCGCGATGCCGGCAGCTCCACGGCCGTGCTGTCGGGCGCACAGGCTTTGTGTGAAGTGGCATCTCACCCTGAAGTCGATGCAGTGATGGCTGCCATCGTGGGGGCCGCTGGCTTGCCTCCCTGTTTGGCTGCTGCGCGCGCCGGTAAGCGGCTGATGCTGGCCAACAAGGAGGCGCTGGTGGTCGGAGGTGCGCTGTTCATGTCGGCGGTGCGCGAAGGCGGCGCGATGCTGCTGCCGATCGACAGTGAGCATTCGGCGATCTTCCAATGTCTGCCGGAAGACCGCAGCGTGTGGGCTCGGCGCATCGACCACATCATCCTGACCGCATCCGGCGGGCCGTTTCGCACGCGCGACGTGAAGACATTTTCCAGCGTGACTCCCGATCAGGCTTGTGCGCACCCCAACTGGGTGATGGGCCGCAAAATTTCGGTGGACTCGGCGACCATGATGAACAAGGCGCTCGAGGTCATCGAAGCGCGTTGGCTGTTCGATTTGAAGCCAGAGCAGATCAAGGTGGTGCTTCACCCTCAAAGCATCGTCCATTCGATGGTGGTGTGTCGCGACAACTCGGTCATGGCTCAGATGGGGACGCCCGACATGCGCGTACCGATCGCCTACGGGCTGTCGTTTCCGGAGCGCATGGTGTCCGGCGCCGGCCTGCTTGATTTTCCGGCGCTTGCCGGGCTGACTTTCGAAGAGGCGGATCTCCAGCGCTATCCGGGGCTGTCACTGGCCTGGGAAACCCTGCGTGCGCCTGAGGGCAGTACCGCAGTGCTCAACGCCGCCAATGAGGTGGCCGTGGCGGCATTCCTGGCAGGTGCCATCCGTTTCGACCACATTCACGAGGTCAATGCGCGCACTCTTGAGTCGGTGCGTCCCGAACCCGACGAGTGCACCTCCATCGAGTGCTTGATCGAGCTCGATGCCAGGGCACGGCGCGATGCCGCGTTGCATGCGGAGCGTCTGGCCCAATGATCACCACCTTGCTGGCATTCATCCTGACGCTCGGTGTGTTGATCGTCGTCCACGAATTCGGCCACTACCGCATTGCAGTGGCCTGTGGCGTGAAGGTGCTTCGATTCTCGGTGGGGTTTGGGCGCGTCGTGTGGCGCCGTCAGGCCACACCCGACAGCACCGAATTCGTGATCTCCGCGCTGCCCTTCGGGGGCTACGTGCGCATGCTCGATGAGCGCGAGGCACCCGTGCTGCCGGCCGAGCGGCACCTGGCGTTCAATGCGCAGTCGCTGTGGAAGCGCTCGTTCATCGTGGCTGCGGGTCCGGTGGCGAATCTGTTGCTTGCCGTCGTGCTGTATGCCTGTGCCCATTGGATCGGCATGGATGAGCCCAAGGCGCTGCTCAGCGCGCCGCTGGCGTCCAGCATGGCCGAGCGCGCGGGCCTGCATTCGGGTGACTGGGTTCGCGAGGCTTCAAATGACGGGCAGGACTGGATCGATATTCGATCGGCCACTGACCTGTCCTGGCACGTGACCCAGGCAGTGCTGAACTCGCAGGCCCTGCACCTGAGGATCACCGACGTCAAAGGCCAGCATGGTCGAGGCGTTGTTCTTGACCTGGACCAGCTCGACAGCCACGAGATTGACCCCGAGTTGATGCGTCGCGTGGGCTTTGGCGGCGCTTACTCAGAGGCCGTGATGGGCAAGATCAAGCCCGGTGGTGCAGCCGAGGCTGCCGGCCTGCTGCCCGGCGATCATGTCTGGGCCGTCGATGGCAATCCCATCGCAGACGCATTCAGTTTGCGAGAGGCCATCCGGGCCAGCGCCTCGGAAGGCGCTCCGATGCCGCAGCACTGGGACGTTGAGCGGGCAGGTCAGCGCCTGGACATCGTTGTCGAGCCGGTGGCCGTGGACGATGGCGCCAAGCGCATCGGCCGTGTCGATGCCTTTATCGGTGCACCGCCTGAAATGGTCGTTGTGCGCTACGACTTCCTCGAAGGGCTTGCAAACGCGCTGACCCGCACCTGGGACATGTCAGCGTTGACGCTGCAGATGTTCGGCAAGATGGTGATCGGACAAGCCTCGCTGAAGAACCTCACGGGGCCGATCACGATCGCCGATTACGCCGGTCAGTCGGTGCGAATCGGACTGGCCTACTACCTGGGTTTCTTGGCCGTCGTGAGCATCAGTCTGGGCGTCCTGAACCTCCTGCCGTTGCCCATGCTCGATGGCGGGCACCTCATGTACCATCTTTTCGAAGCGACGACGGGCCGACCGGTTCCGCAGTTGTGGCTGGAACGCCTGCAGCGCGGCGGCGCGGCCATCATGTTGGCCTTGATGTCCATCGCCCTATTCAACGACGTGGCCCGCCTTGTGGGCCTGCACTGATCCTCCTATGCGACCCATCTCCCCTCTATCTTTCGGCTTGTCGCTGTCGCGTCTGGCGCTGATGTCGATCGTGCTTTCGGTGTTGCTTCAAGCCTCTGCGGCGTGGGCGGTCGAGCCTTTCAGGCTCTCCGACATCCGCGTCGAAGGATTGCAGCGTGCCGATGCCGGCACCGTGTTTGCGTCGCTGCCGTTTCGCATCGGTGACAGTTATTCGGATGAGAAAGGCGCTGCGGCTTTGCGAGCGCTTTTCGCGACCGGGTTGTTCAAGGATGTCCGCATCGAGATTGACGGCACGGTCGCTGTGGTGATCGTCGAAGAGCGCTCGGTCATCAGCGGCATCGACTTCGTGGGGCTCAAGGAATTCGAGAAAGATGCGCTGATCAAGGCGCTCAAGGACTACGGCATTTCCGAGGGCCAGCCATTCGACAAGGCGCTGGCCGATCGTGCCGAGCAAGAGCTCAAGCGTCAGTACTTGAGTCACAGCTTGTATGGCGTCGAGATCGTGACCACGGTGACGCCTCAGGAGCGCAACCGTGTCAACGTGACCTTCAACGTCACAGAAGGGGCGATGGCCCGGATTCGGGATATCCACGTCGTGGGCAACGCCGCGTTCAGTGAAAGCACGCTGAAGGGATTGTTCGACCTGAGTGAGTCGGGCTGGTTGAGTTGGTACACCAAGTCCGATCGCTATTCGCGATCAAAGCTCAACGCTGACCTTGAAACCCTGCGCGCTTATTACCTCAACCGCGGCTACCTTGAATTCAACATTGAATCCACTCAGGTCGCGATTTCTCCGGACAAGCAGGACATCTCCGTCACGATCAATGTGAAGGAAGGTCAGCCCTACATCGTGACGGGCGTGAAGCTCGAAGGCGAGTACTTGTCCAAGGCGGATGAGTTCAAGTCCCTGGTCACCATCAAACCCGGCGAGCCCTACCGCGCCGAGGATGTTGCCGCGACCACGAAGGCGTTCATCGAGAAATTCGGCACCTTTGGCTATGCATTCGCTCGCGTCGATGCCCGTCCGGACATTGATCGGGCCAACGGGCGGGTTGTGTTGAATCTGGTTGGAGATCCCCAGCGACGTGTCTACGTGCGGCGTATCAACGTGTCGGGAAATTCGCGATCACGCGACGAAGTGGTTCGCCGCGAATTCCGCCAGTTCGAGTCGTCGTGGTACGACGGCCGCAAGATCAAGTTGTCGCGCGATCGGGTTGACCGACTGGGTTATTTCTCCGAGGTCAACATTGACACGGCCGAGGTCCCGGGCACTGCCGATCAGGTGGACCTGACCCTCACAGTCAAGGAAAAGCCAACGGGCAACCTCATGCTGGGTGTCGGGTTCTCGAGCGCAGACAAACTGGCGCTGACCGCATCCGTCAAGCAGGACAACATCTTCGGTAGCGGCCACTACCTAGGTCTTGACATCAACACCAGCAAGTCGCAGTTCACCGTGGCGCTGAGCACCTCCGACCCCTACTACACGGTCGACGGCATTTCGCGATCGTTTGACGTCTACTACCGCACCACCAAGCCGCTGAACAGCCGGGGCGAGGACTACAAGTTGATCACGCCGGGCGGCTCGGTTCGTTTCGGGGTTCCTTTCACGGAATACGACACGGTCTTTTTCGGGGTGGGCTACGAGCAAACCACCATCGAAGGCCGTGACAACATGCCCGACAGCTACTTCCGGTACCGCAAGCAGTTCGGTCCGACCAGCACGTCGTTTCCTCTGACTGTGGGCTGGACGCGGGACTTGCGCGACAGCGCCCTGGTGCCAACCGAGGGCAGCTTTCAGCGTGCCAACGTCGACGTGGGCGTGGTGGGCGATCAGCGCTACTTCAAGACCGATTTGCAGTACCAGCAGTACTTCACCCCGATCCGCCGATTCACGTTGGCCATCAATGCTCAGGTCGGTTACGGTCATGGTCTGATGGGACGCGATTACCCCATCTTCAAGAACTTCTTCGGTGGCGGTCTGGGCTCTGTACGAGGCTTCGAACAGGGGTCACTGGGTCAGGTCGACAACTTGGGCGCCTTCATCGGCGGTAATCGGCGCTTGAATGTCAACACCGAGTTGTATGTGCCGTTGCCGGGCACAGGCAATGACCGAACCCTGCGGCTTTTCACTTACCTTGACTTCGGTAACGTCTGGGCCTCTCAGGACAAGCTGACCTTTGACAGCCTGCGCGCTTCAGTCGGCTTGGGTGTGAGTTGGGTGTCTCCTGTGGGGCCACTCAAAGTGAGTTACGGCTCGCCGATCAAGAAACAGCCAACAGATAGAATCCAAAAACTTCAATTCCAGATCGGGACCGCGTTTTGATGAACAGGCATTTTGTTAAGGCTCTGGCCGCCTCGGTTCTTGTGGGTGCCGCGTTTGGCGTACAGGCCGATGAACTCAAGATCGGTTACGTGAACAGCGATCGAGTGCTGCGCGACGCGACCCCGGCGAAGGCTGCACAAGCCAAGCTCGAGGCAGAGTTTTCGAAGCGCGACAAGGAGATGTCGGAGATCGCCGGAAAGATCAAGGCTGCCAGTGAAAAGCTCGAAAAAGAAGCTCCAACGCTGAGCGAGTCAGAGCGAACCCGCCGCCAGCGCGAACTGGTTGATCAGGATCGGGAGTTCCAGCGCAAGCGCCGTGAATTCCAAGAGGATCTGACACAGCGCAAGAACGAGGAACTGTCGGTGGTCGTGGAGCGGGCCAACAAGGTCATCAAGCAGATTTTCGAATCCGAGAAATACGACTTGATCATCCAGGAAGCCGTCTTTGCCGGACCGCGCGTCGACATCACCGACAAGGTGGTCAAGGCATTGAATGCTCAAGGCGCCAAGTGACCCTGTCATCCAGTTTGCGCTCGGCGAACTTGCGGATCAACTCGGCGCAGAACTGATCGGTGATCCCGCCCTGTCAGTGAGCCGTATCGGCTCGCTGGACAGCGCTACCCCGGACACCATTTCGTTCATCTCCAACCCGCGCTATCTTGCGCAGTTGGCCACCTCCAAAGCTGGCTGTGTCATCGTTTCAGCCGCACACCGCGATGCCGCCGTGGCGCGTGGTGCGACCTTGGTGGCCGTCGACCCCTACCTGTGTTTCGCGCGACTGACTCAACTGTGGGCGACGCGCAGGCGCGCTTCATTGGTGCCGGTCATTCATGAGAGCGCCGTGATCCATGCCGGCGCCCGCCTGGGAAGCATGGTGTCGGTCGGTCCACTGGCTGTCATCGAGGATGCGGTCGTGATTGGAGACGGAGCGGTGATCGGAGCGCAGTGTTTCGTCGGTGAGGGCGCATCGGTTGGGCCGCTGACACGTCTTGCACCACAGGTGGTGCTGGGGTCGCGCTGCCACATCGGAGCCCGGGGTGTCATTCACGGGGGTGTGGTGATTGGTGCTGATGGTTTTGGCTTTGCGCCCAACCAAGGTCGCTGGGAAAAGATCGAACAACTGGGTGGCGTGCGCATAGGCGACGACGTCGAAATCGGCGCCAACACCTGCATCGATCGTGGCGCTTTGGACGACACCGTGATCGAAGATGGTGTGAAGCTCGACAACCTGGTTCAGATCGCTCACAACGTCCACGTCGGCGCACACACCGCGATGGCCGGCACGGCTGCGGTGGCGGGCAGCGCGCACATCGGTGCGCACTGCACGCTGGCCGGGGGCGCCGGCGTGTCCGGGCATGTGACTCTGGCCGACCACGTCCACATCTCGGCGCGGACCGTGGCCTCCCACTCGATCCTGCGGCCAGGTGTCTACACGGGCCTGTTTCCCATCGACGACAATGCCACTTGGGAAAAAAATGCGGCCACGTTGCGCCAGTTGCACCGGTTGCGTGACCGCATCAGAGCGCTTGAGAAGAACAAAGAAACCGGAACCTCATGACGATGGACATCCACGAAATACTGAAAACGCTGCCGCACCGCTTTCCGATCCTGCTTGTGGACCGGGTCCTTGAGCTCGAAGTGGGTTCGCACATCAAGGCGCTCAAGAACGTGAGCATCAACGAGCCTTACTTCAGTGGACATTTCCCGTTTCGCCCGGTGATGCCCGGGGTCTTGATGATCGAGGCCCTGGCTCAGACAGCCGCGATTCTTGGCTACAAGAGCTTTGGTGAATCGGGCGACAACTCGGTGTTCTATTTCGCTGGCATCGACGACGCACGCTTCAAGCGGCCCGTCGAACCCGGCGATCAGATGATCCTTGAAGTCTGGCTCGAGCGGAAAAAGGCCAGCATCCTCAAGTTCAAGGCGCGTGCCTCGGTCGACGGAGACACTGTGGTCGAAGCGAATTTGCTTTGCACCACGCGCACCATCCTTTGAGGTCGGCTGCCAGTCGGCGTTTCAGACCCATCCATTGAAGAATCTCTCTCACACCGTCGCCGTATGGCTTTGATTCATCCCACCGCGATCATCGAGGACGGGGCCGAGTTGGACGATTCGGTCCGCGTTGACGCCTTCAGCATCGTGCGCTCTTATGTGCGCATCGGTGCAGGCACAACCATCGGCCCGCATTGCGTGATCGAAGGCCGCACGACGATCGGGCGCGACAACCGCATCTTCCAGTTCTGCTCGATTGGCGCGATTCCGCAGGACAAGAAATACGCTGGCGAGCCCACCGAGTTGCGCATTGGGGATCGCAACACGATCCGCGAGGGTTGCACCTTCAACGTCGGCACCGTTCAGGACCGGGGCGTCACATCGATCGGTGACGACAACTGGGTGATGGGCTACGTGCACATCGCGCACGACTGCGAAGTGGGAAACCAGACCATCATGGCCAACTACGTTGGGCTGGCAGGACACGTTCAGTTGGGTGACTGGGCGATCGTTGGCGGACTCAGCGGCTTGCATCAATTCGTGAAGGTCGGACCGCACGCGATGATCGGTTTTTCCAGCGCGGTGTCTCAGGACGTGCCCCCCTTCATGACCGTCGACGGCAATCCGCTTGCGGTGCGTGGGTTCAACGTCGAAGGCTTGCGTCGCCGGGGTTTCAGCCCTGAGCGCATTGCGGTCATCAAGCAGATGCACCGCTTGCTCTATCGCGAGGGCCGCTCGCTTGAGCAGGCGCGCGATGCTATCGCTGCCTTGCCGTCGAGCATGCCCGAGGCGGCGGCTGACGTCGCCACCATGAGCGCGTTTCTCGAGCATTCCCGCCGCGGTATCGCGCGCTGAGCGTTCCCTTGCTCTCAGTGCGGCAGCCGATCACCCATGCCTGATCGTGCGCCTCGCCTTGCGATGGTGGCCGGCGAAGCATCGGGCGACTTGCTGGCCGGCATGCTGCTGGGTGGCCTGAAGCGGCGCTGGCCGGATCTGACCTCCACAGGCATAGGCGGACCCGAAATGGTGGCCCAGGGTTTCGAGCCTTGGTGGCCCAGTGACAAGCTGGCGGTGCGAGGCTACGTCGAAGTGCTCAGCCATTACCCTGAGCTGCTCGGAATTCGCAACCGGTTGACCAAGCGCTTGTTGGCCGATCCCCCAGATGTGTTCATCGGTGTCGATGCGCCCGATTTCAACCTCGACCTCGAAGTCAAGCTCAGAGCGAACGGTGTGCGCACCATTCATTTCATCGGTCCGTCGATCTGGGCCTGGCGCGGCGAGCGCATTGAAAAGATCAAGCGCGCTGTCGACCATGTGCTGTGCATTTTTCCGTTCGAACCTGCGCTCTATGCGAAGCACGGCGTTGCGGCGACCTATGTGGGCCACCCACTGGCCGATGCGATCCCGATCGAGGTGCCGCGTCAGGCCAGTCGTGTGGCGCTGGCTCTGGATCCCGCCGATGTCGTCGTGGCGTTGCTGCCCGGCAGCCGCCGCGTGGAGATCAAGTACATCGCTCCGGTCTTGCTGGCCGCCGCGCGCGAGATGAAACGCCGCCGCGGCGACCTGAAATTCGTGCTGCCGGCCGCACCGGGCTTGCGTTCCATGATTCAGCCGCTCATCGATGAGCATGCCCCTGACGTGGGAGTTCAACTCCTCGACGGCGGTTCGCATGAAGCGCTGGCCGCTTGCGATGTCACGTTGATCGCCAGCGGGACAGCAACTCTCGAGGCCGCGCTGTTCAAGCGGCCCATGGTGATCGTTTACAAGATGCACTGGCTGAGCGCGCAGATCATGAAGTTCAAGGGGGGCTATCAGCCCTGGGTCGGCTTGCCCAACATCTTGCTCGAGGACTTCGCGGTGCCTGAACTGCTCCAGGAAAGTGCGACCGCGGCAGGACTTGCCGATGCCGCGCTGGCATGGCTCGACAACCCGGCCGCGTGTGAGGCGCTGGCCACTCGCTTCGAGCGCCTCCATCACGAATTGCGCCGCAATACCGCACAGGCCGCCACCGATGCGATCGCGAGCTTTCTTGCGCGCTGAGCAATTGGCCCTGGGATGGGACGCACCGGGGCTCGTTGCCGGGGTGGACGAGGCCGGAAGGGGGCCGCTGGCCGGTCCGGTGGTTGCTGCGGCTGTCATGCTCGATGAACTTCAACCGATCCGCGGCTTGGCCGACTCGAAAAGGCTCTCTTCGAGCACCCGCGAGCGTCTTTTCGACGAGATCCGCGCCAAGGCTTTGTGCTGCTGCATCGCCGAAGCCAGCGTGGAGGAAATCGACCGCTTGAACATCCTTCAGGCGACGCTGCTGGCGATGCGCCGTGCGGTGGAAGGTCTGCGCCTGCGGCCCCATCGGGTGCTGGTCGATGGCAACCGGCTTCCGAAGTTGTCTGTACCTGCCGAGGCCATCGTGCAGGGTGATGCCAAGGTGCAGGCCATCTCGGCTGCATCGATCCTGGCCAAGGTGCATCGTGACAGGCTGTGTGTGCAGTTGCATGAACGGCACCCGCAGTACGGCTTCGACGCTCACAAGGGCTATGGAACGCAGGCGCACATGGCCGCCTTGCGAGAGCACGGCGCTTGCGCCGAGCATCGCCGTTCGTTTGCGCCCGTGCGCGCGGTGCTGCCGCCATGAGCGAGCCACGCGTCAAATTGATCACCTCGCGTGACAACTCTCTGCTGGTGCGGTTGCGCAAGCAGGCCCGCGACCCGGTGGCGTACCGCAAAAGTCATGAGCTGTGGCTTGAGGGCGACCACCTCTGTCGAGCCTTCTTGCAGCGAGGCGGGGTGCCCGTGCAGGCCGTCGTCACGGAATCAGCATGGGAGTCTCCGTTGCGCGATCTTGCACTCGCCGCCCCGGTCGTTTCGGTGCTCCAGGGCGCTTTGATGGATGGCATCAGCAACCTGGAGTCTGCGCCGCCGATCGGGTTCATCGTGGAGTGGCAGCCTGCTCCCGTCGTGCGGCCGGACGTTGCCACGGTGGTGCTTGATCGCTTACAGGATGCGGGCAATGTGGGCACGGTCTTGCGCAGCGCTTCGGCCTTTGGTTTCACCCAAGTGGTGGCGATCAAGGGCACCGCGGGCCTGTGGTCGCCGAAGGTTGTGCGTGCAGGCATGGGGGCGCATTTCGGTTTGTCACTGATCGAAGGCGTCGATGTCGAGGCTTTGGGCGCGCTGCGTTTGCCATTGCTCGCCACCAGTTCGCACGCCGATCAGGCCATCCACGAGGTGGGCTTGCCCTGGCCTTGTGCCTGGGTGCTCGGGCACGAAGGCGAGGGTGTTTCCCTCGCACTGCAATCTCGCTGCAGCCGGTCGCTGCGCATCGCGCAGCCCGGGGGCGAGGAGTCACTCAACGTGGCTGTCGCGGCGGCCGTGTGCTTTT
>CANBSV010000074.1 GCA_947372225.1 Burkholderiales bacterium
CGCTTGATCAGCCCCTGGTGACCGAAGTGGTTCAACCCCCGGTCGCGCCCGTCGCCCTGTCCGGCGGCATAGACCAGTGTGAGCTGGCGCGGTGAGCCCACACCGGTGACGGCTTGGGAGTCAAGGAAACGCTGCTCCAGCGCAATCGCGACGCCTTCGGCAAAGCCGATACCCACGAAACCACCGGTGGCCACGGTGTTGCCGTCGTGGATCAGACGCACGGCTTCGGCGGCGCTGACGATCTTGTTCGGCCGTGCCGGGGAGTTGGCGCGGGACTTGGCGGTCTTCAATAGCACGTTGTGGATCCTTCGGGACGGTCGCGAGGCAGTCTACGGTCGGCGGATCCTTTGGGCGCTGGCGGAAATCCCTTGTGAGCCTGCGCAGTCGTTCGGGCTGATGTCACAGCAAAATGGCGACTTTCCGCCATCTGCGACCGCCGCGCGCCCCGCACGGAGTTGCCTCTCAGGAGCCCCGGCCATGATCGACCTGTACTACTGGACCACCCCCAACGGCCACAAGATCACGATGTTCCTCGAGGAGGCTGGCTTGCCGTACCGCATCGTGCCGGTGCACATCGGCCGTGGCGACCAGTTCAAGCCCGACTTCCTGCGCATCTCGCCCAACAACAAGATGCCGGCCATCGTCGATCACGCGCCGGCCGACGGCGGAGAGCCGCTGGCGGTGTTCGAGTCGGGTGCGATCCTGTTGTACCTGGCCGACAAGATCCACCGCTTCATCCCCGACGACCTGCGCGGGCGCAACATCGTGCTGCAGTGGCTGTTCTGGCAGATGGGTGGTCTGGGCCCGATGGCCGGCCAGAACCACCACTTCGTGCAGTACGCGCCCGAGAAGATCCCCTACGCCATGGATCGCTACGTGAAGGAGACCGCGCGGCTGTACGCGGTGCTCGACAAGCACCTGAGCGATGGCCGCGAGTTCATCGCGGGGTCCGAGTACTCGATCGCCGACATGGCCAGCTACCCATGGGTCGTGCTTTACGAGTGGCAAAGCCAGAAGATCGAGGACACCCCGCACGTGGCGGCCTGGTTCGAGCGCATCAAGCAGCGTCCTGCCACCGAGCGCGCCTACGCGCGCGCCAAGGAAGTCAGCACGGCGCCGGTGGTTGATGAGGAATCAAAGAAAGTGCTGTTCGGTCAGAGCGCCGCCACGGTGCGCGGCGCTCCTTGATTCCTACGCGGTTGCGTGTGATCGGCCGAACTCTGCCGCTCAGACGTAGCCCAGCGCGCCCACCACGGCGCCCAGTGCCACCAGCCACAGCGGGCTGGCGCGGGTGCGCAGCAGCACCAGCACCGTGACCGCGACCAGTGCCCAGGCCGCGGGACGCGTGCGCAGCGGCTCGCTCAGCAGCCAGCTGGTGGCCACCAGCAAGCCCAGGGTCAACGGCGCAATGCCCTGAGTGAAGGCGCGCGCCGCGCGCGTGTCGCGACGGGCCTGTCCCCAGCGGATGACCGCCAGCGTCAGCAAGCTCGACGGCAGCAGGATGCCCACCATCGTGGCAAGGGCGCCGAGCCATCCGCCCACGTTCCAGCCGAGCACGGCGATGAACAGCAGGTTGGGGCCCGGCGCGGCCTGCGCCAGCGCAACCGACGTGGTGAACTGGCCGTCGTCGAGCCAGCCACGTTCGAGCACCAGATAGCGGTGCATGTCTGGCGCCACGGTGATGGCGCCACCCAGCGCCAGCAAGCTGAGCATCAGACAGTGGCCGAACAGGCTCACCAGATCGGCAGCGCTCATGGCGCCAGACGCCACCATGCCAGCCCCACCGCCAGCGAACCGAGCCCTGCGACCACCCACCACAGCGGCCAGTGCCCCAGCCCGACCGCAGCGGCGGCGGCCACGGCCACGACCGACGCCGTGCCCACACCCAGCGCGCTCGAGCGCAGACTTCCCAGCAGCTTGATGGCGGTGGCCAGCACCAGTCCCGACGACACCGCACCCATGCCGCGCAAAGCGCCGTGCACGGCCGGCATGTCATCGAAGCGGCCGTACACCGAGGCCAGCAGCAGCACGATGAGCAGCGGCAGCGCCAGCATGCCGGCCAGCCCGGCCAGCGCGCCGCTCAGTCCGAAGAAGCGGTGGCCGATCATCATCGACATGTTCACCACATTGGGCCCTGGGAGCACCTGGCCCACCGACAGCAACTCGAGGAATTGCTCGCGGCTCAACCAGCGCTGGCGCTCGACCAGTTCGCGCTGAGCCACCGCCAGCACACCGCCGAAGCCTTGGAGTGACAGCCGGTTGAAGGTGAGGAACACATCGGCCCTGGAGCGCGGCACGCCCAGCGGCGCCTCGCGATCGGCTGGGTTCAGCGGATCACCTTCAGGGCTTCGGGATTGATGATGTTCATGGGCTGGCCCGCGATGAAATTCACCACGTTGTCGAAGGCGGCGCTGAAGTCGTGCTCGTAGCTGTCTTGCTCGACGTAGCCGATGTGCGGCGTGCACACCGCGTTTTCCAGGCGCAGCAGGGGATGGCCCTGCAAGATGGGCTCGCTCTCGAACACATCGACCGCGGCCATGCCGGGGCGGCCGCGGTTGAGCGCAGACACCAGCGCGCCGTCTTCGATCAGCTCAGCGCGCGAGGTGTTGACCAGCAGCGCTGTCGGTTTCATCAGCGACAGGTGCTCACCCTTGACGATGCCGCGTGTGGCTTCGGCCAAGCGCAGGTGCAGCGACAGCACGTCGCTTGCGCTGAAGAACTCCTCGCTGGAGGGTGCGGCCTGACAACCGTGCTGAGCGGCCAGCGCGCGCGAGGTCTCGCTGCCCCACACGATGACTTTCATGCCGAAGGCGCGGGCATAGCCCGCCACCAACTGCCCGATGCGACCGTAGCCCCACACGCCCAGCGTCTTGCCGCGCAGCACCATGCCCACGCCGAAGTTCGCGGGCATCGACGAGGCCTTCAGGCCCGCTTGCTGCCATGCGCCGTGCTTGAGGTTGCCGATGTACTGGGGCACCCGTCGCATCGCCGACATGATCAGCGCCCATGTCAACTCGGCTGGGGCCACCGGCGAGGCCACACCCTCGGCCACCGCGATGCCCAGCCGCGTGCACGCCTCGATGTCGATGTGTGTGCCGACCGGGCCGGTCTGTGAAATCAGGCGCAGGCGCGGCAGTTTCTCGAGCAGCTGCTTGGGCAGTTGGCTGCGTTCGCGGATCAGCACCAGCACCTCGGCATCGCGCAACCGCACCGACAACTGCCCGATGCCCTTGACCGTGTTGGTGAAGACCTTGGCGTGCAGCGCCTCCATCTTGTCGGCGCACTTGAGTTTGCGCACCGCGTCCTGGTAGTCGTCGAGGATGATGATGTTCACGGCAGCGGGCAGGGCCAAAGGCGTTGATTGTGCCCGTCGCACGGCGGCCAGCGCCCCCTTTAGGATCGAGCGATCCCGTCCAACCAGGAGATTCCGATGACCATTTCGATGCACTCGGCGAGCACGCCGGTTTTCCTGAAGATGCTGCGCAATCTGGGCCTGTGGCTAGACGCTGCCGAAGCCCATGCGGCCGCCAAAAAGTTCGATCCGTCGGTGCTGCTGACAACGCGGCTGGCACCCGACATGCTGCCGTTCACCCGACAGATCCAGATCGCCTGCGACAGCGCCAAATTCTGTGTGGCGAGGCTGTCAGGCGCCGAGGCGCCGAAGTTCGAGGACAACGAAGCCAGCATCGCCGACTTGAAAAAACGCATCGCTGCCACCGTCGACTTCATCGCATCGGTGCCGGCCGCACAGATCGATGGCACCGAGAGCAAGCCGATCGAGGTGCCCATGCGCGGGGCGCCGGCGCTCCAGTTCGACGGTGAGACCTATCTCAAGCACTTCGTGCTGCCGAACTTCTACTTTCACCTCACCATCACCTACGCGCTGCTGCGTCACAACGGCGTGGATCTGGGCAAGCGCGACTTTCTCGGCCGCGAATGACCGGCCCGCGGGCCTGATCCACTACATCATCATGTTGTTGCGGATCAGGCCCACGGCCAGGCCTTCGATCACGAAGTCGGTCTCGCCGCTGGCCACCACGATGGGCTCGAAATCGGGGTTTTCGGGCAGCAGCTCGATGGTGTTGCGGTTGCGCTTGAAGCGCTTGACCGTGACCTCTTCGCCAAGCCGTGCCACCACGATCTGGCCGTTCTTGGCGTCATGGGCTTTTTGCACCGCGAGCAGATCGCCATCCATGATGCCGGCGTCGCGCATGCTCATGCCGCGGACCTTGAGCAGGTAATCGGGGCGGCGCGGGAACATGCTGGCTTCGACCATGTAGGTTTGATCGATGTGTTCCTGAGCCAGGATCGGACTGCCTGCCGCGACGCGCCCCACCAGCGGCAGACTCAGCTGCGCGATGCCCGGCAGCGGCAGGCTGTATTGCTTGCCGCGCATCTGGTTGAGTGCGCGCAGCGCTTCGGATTGCAGCCGGATGCCGCGCGAGGTGCCGCCCACCAGTTCGATCACGCCCTTGCGGGCGAGCGCTTGCAGGTGCTCTTCGGCGGCGTTGGCCGACTTGAAACCCAGCTCGGTGGCGATTTCGGCCCGCGTAGGCGGCGCGCCGGTGCGTTCGATCGCACTTTGAACCAGGTCGAGGATCTGCTGTTGCCGATCGGTCAGTTTCGGGGCATCTTGCATGGAGGATCTCGGTGGATGGAGCGCCGCCCGGTGACAGGCGTGGTGGTGCTGGACTGATGATTTGTCCAGCCACTGTATTTTCATCCAGCCTTGCCCAAAATGCAACGCGCCCCGGGTGGGCCCGGGGCGTCTTTGCGCGATCGATCAGGCCGTGGCGTAGAGCGCTGCGGCGCTCACGCTGGCACGCAGCGAGAACGATGAACCCGAGCCGCTGTAACTCAGCACCTGCTGGTACTGCGCCATCGCGATGAAGTGCTGTGCCGACAGGGGCGGTGTGCTGCCCGAATCCGCGGCCGGTGCCGGGGTGTCTACCGCCGGTGAGGGGCTGGCCGCCGGGGCTGCGGCGGCGGGTGCTGGCGCAGCGGTCGCTGACCCACTGGTCGTTGAATCACTCAACGACCGCGACAACGAGTTCAGGAAGTCACCCAGTGACGGCGCAGACGCCCCGGTGGCCGTGGCCGGGGCCTGCGACAGGAGCTGTCCGAAGCGCGTCGAGAGGTCTTCCAGCATCGAGCTCAGTTGGGGGAACAACTCGCCGGTCTGGGGCTGCGCGAGTTGGTTGACTAGCGGTCCGAGGTTGCTGCCGAACGGGTCGTAGGTGGCTCGGACCTTGATCGACAGCGAGGTCACGCTCGTGCCGCTTGCGGGCGGTGCTGCCGACGATGCGGCGGGTTCGACTGATGAGGCGCTGGCTGCGGGCGTTGGGGTTGGCGCATTTGGGCTTCCGGACGCCGCCGCCGTTGACGCCGGGGTTGTCGCGTCGTTCGTCAGTGTCGGTGCAGGCGTCGATGGGCTGCCGCTGGCCGGTGCTGGCAAGCCGGCTGTGCCTGACGGCGATGCCGGGCCAGCGTCGTACAAGGTCTTGAGCGCTGAGAACAGCGTTTGCGCAAAGCCCTGGATCAGGCTGGCGAAGTCAGCGGCGCCCTGTGCCGAGTCGGTGTCGAGTTGAAGCTTGAGCGTCGCGTCGATCGTGCCCTCGGGACCCGACAGCTTGAAGCTCGCCGCAAACTTGCCTTCAAAGCTGCTCGAAGCGGCGCTCGGATCTTGTGCGCTGCCGGGGGCGGTCAAAGACGAAAAGGTTTCCTCGATCTTGAGCTTGAGCGTCGTGTACGCCTGCCCCGCTTGTGAGTCACCTTCCCGGCGCGAGGCACGATGGCCTTCGTCGTCGTCGTGGTGGTGGTGATGTTCATGCTCGTGGTGACGGGTTCGGCCAACCTCCGCGGTGGCGTCCGTGCCATTCGTTGCGGGCGGGGCCGATGTGGCGCGCAGCGACAGCGACAGGCTGGACACCGAGGGCATCGCAGAAGGGGTCAGTGTTGTGGAAGTGGTCACGATATTTCTCGCAGAAGAGCTTGACAGTGATTTGTTTTCGACGTAGGCGACAAACACTTGAGCCTGTCTGGTGCCTTGAGGTGGACTCTCGGGGCCAGAATCCCGCACGCGTTTCATCTTTTTCCCTTTGACTGCAGGACGGCCGCCTCATGGAGCCTCAAGCCATGCCCTCCACCATCGTCGTTCTCGGCACCGGGGGCACCATCGCCGGCACGGCGGCGTCGCCTGACGACGTGGTGGGCTACCGGGCCGGCCAGATCGGCATCGACACCTTGCTGGCCGGTGTGAGCCTGCCGTCAGGCACCCTGGTCGAGGCCGAGCAGGTCGCGCAGATCGACAGCAAGGACATGACCCACGCCATCTGGCACACGCTGGCACAGCGCGTGGCCCATCACTTGGCCCGCCCCGAGGTGGCCGGCATCGTGGTCACGCATGGCACGGACACGCTGGAGGAAACCGCGTGGTTCCTGCAGCGTGTGCTGCAACCCGAAAAGCCGGTGGTGTTGACTGGCGCCATGCGTCCGGCCACCGCTCGCGAGGCCGACGGGCCGCAAAACCTGAGCGACGCCATCACGGTGGCGCGCGAGCCGGGCCTGTCAGGCGTGTTCGCCGTGCTGGCCGGCGTCATCCATCACGCGTGCGATGTACGCAAGGCCAACCCGTTGCGTCTGGACGATGCCTTTGACTCATGCGACGCCGGTCCGCTGGGCGTGATGGCCGGCGGGCGGTTGCGCTGGCTGCGTGTGCGTGCCGATGCCGCTCAGTCCGCGGTCCCCGTGCAGGTCGCGCTCAGCCGCCCGGTGGCCGAATGGCCCCGCGTGGAGATCATCACCAGCCATGCTGGAGCCACCGGTGCGCTGGTGCTCGCCTTGTGCGCCGATGGGGTGGACGGCATCGTGGTCGCTGCCACGGGCAACGGCAGCGTGAACCGCGAGTTGCAGCAGGCGTTGGTCGCCGCCCAGACGCAGGGCCTGGCTGTCCTGTGCAGTCCACGCAGCGGCTTCGGGCGAGCTCACCCGTCGGCCATAGACCGGCTGCCGATGGCCGACGGCCTCACACCGGCGAAGACCCGCGTGGAGCTGATGCTCAGGCTGCTGGAACGCGACGGCGCTTGAGCGCTGTGCTCAGGCGCCGGCCTTGGCCGAAAGCTCGTCCACCTGCGTGCTGAGCTCGAGCCACTGACCTTCGAGCAGGCTGATCTCTTCGCCCAGCGCCTTGAGCTTCTTGCCGTGATCGGCCAGTTGCGCTGGCGTCAGGCCGCCGCTGGCGAAGCTGGCTTCGATCGCGGTGCGGTCGCCGAACAGCACGCCCAGCCGGTTGTCGATGCGGTTGAGTTCCTTGCGCAGAGGCTTGAGTTCTTCGGACTTGCCTTGACGCGCTTGCGCATCGGCCTTGCGGTCCTCTCGGCTGGCGGGCGCCGAGGCCGATGCCGCCGGCTTGGCAGCCACCGGTGCCGGCGCTGCCGTGGCCTTCTTGCCTGCGCTGTTCGCGTCGCGCAGCGCCTTGGCCTGGGCGCGCGCGGTGTCGAGCAGGTATTTCTGGTAGTCGTCGAGGTCGCCATCGAACGGGCGCACACCGCCATCGGCGACCAGCCAGAACTCGTCGCAAACCTCGCGCAGCAGCGCGCGGTCGTGGCTGACCAGCATCAGCGAGCCTTCGAATTCGTTGAGCGCCATCGACAGCGCTTCTCGGGTGTCGAGGTCGAGGTGATTGGTCGGCTCGTCGAGCAGCAGCAAATTGGGGCGCTGCCACACCAGCATGGCCAGCACGAGGCGTGCTTTCTCGCCGCCGCTGAGCGTGCCCACGGCCTGGTTGACCATGTCGGCCGCGAAGCGGAACTGGCCGAGGAAGTTGCGCAGCTCCTGCTCGCGTCCGGCCGGGCCGACGTCGCGTGCCAGACGCGTCATGTGGTTGAGTGGCGATTCGTCGGGGCGCAGCACGTCGAGTTCTTGCTGCGCAAAGTAGCCGATCGCCAGGCCCTTGCCTTCGGTGATGGTGCCGCCGAGTGCGCGCTGGTCGCGCGCGATGGTCTTCACCACCGTCGACTTGCCCTGGCCGTTGGCGCCCAGAATGCCGATGCGCTGGCCGGCCAGCACCGAGCGGCTGATGTTGCGCACGATGATCTTGTCGGGCTCGCCTTCGATGAGCGACGGGTAGCCGCACTCGACGTCCTTCAGGCTGAGCATCGGGTTGGGCAGACTGAGCGGTTCGCGGAACTCGAACGAGAACTCGCGCGAGGTGAGCACCGGCGCGAGCCGCTCCATGCGGTCGAGCGCCTTGACACGGCTTTGCGCCTGCTTGGCCTTGCTGGCCTTGGCCTTGAAGCGGTCGATGAACTTCTGCAGGTGCGCCATCTTCTCTTTTTGCTTCTCGAAGCTGGCTTGCTGCAGCACCATGCGCTCGGCGCGCATTTCCTCGAAGGCGGTGTAGTTGCCGCCGTAGCGCGTGAGCTTGGCGTCTTCAAGGTGCACCGTCACGTTGGTGATGGCGTCGAGAAATTCGCGGTCGTGGCTGATGACCAGCATCGTGCCCTCGAAGCGCTTGAGCCAGGCTTCGAGCCACACCAGCGCGTCGAGGTCCAGGTGGTTGGTGGGCTCATCGAGCAGCAGCAGGTCGGCCGGGCACATCAGCGCGCGGGCCAGTTGCAGCCGCATGCGCCAGCCGCCCGAAAAGCTGTTGACCGGCGCGTCGAGCTGTTCGTTCTTGAAGCCCAGCCCCATCAGCAGCGCCTGTGCGCGCGGGCGGGCATCGAAGGCGCCGGCATCGGCCAGCGCCTGGTGCGCTTCGGCAATCGCGTGGCCGTCGTCGCCGGCTTCGGCCGCATCGATCAGCGCCTGAGCTTCCATCAGGCGGGTGTCGCCTTCGAGCACGAAGTCGGTCGCGCCGTCGTCGGTCTCGGGCATGTTCTGCGCCACTTCGCCCACGCGCCAACGCGGCGGCATGTAGAAGTCGCCGCCGTCGGATTGCAGCCGGTTTGTCAGCAGTGCGAACAGGCTGGACTTGCCCGCGCCATTGCGTCCGACCAGCCCGACGTTTTCGCCCGGCTGCAGCGTCACGTTGGCCGCATCCAGCACGAGCTTGGTGCCGCGGCGCAGTGACACGTCCTTGAGGGTGATCATGCGCGGTACTCCGGCTTGCGCGCCCAGCGCACCAGCGCCTCGCGGGTGACCAGCAGCACCGCGTTGTCGCCCGCGCTGGTTTCCAGCCAGGCCACCTCAAGCCGCCTGAAGGCGCTCTCGAAATGTGGCCGCTCGTTGCCGATCTCGAGCACCAGCACGCCGATGTCGGTCAGCCGCGCGGCGGCCTCGCTCACGATGCGGCGCACCAGGTCCATGCCGTCGTCGCCGCCAGCCAGCGCGAGCACCGGCTCGTGCTGATATTCGGCCGGAAGCTTGGCCATGCTGCGCGAATTGACATAGGGTGGGTTGCACACGATCAGGTCGTACGTGCCGCTCACGCTGTCCAGCAGGTCGGACTGGCTGAGCGTGATTCGCTTGCCGAGCTTGTGACGCTCGACGTTCAATCGGGCCACCGCCAGCGCGTCTTCGCTGATGTCGCAGGCATCCACCGTGATCTCGGGAAAGGCCAGTGCGGCGATCACCGCCAGGCTGCCATTGCCGGTGCACAGGTCAAGCACGCGTTGCGTGCGGTCGGACAGCCACGCGTCGAGCGTGCCCTGACCCTCGCCATCGACCAGCAGTTCGGCGATGAACGAGCGCGGCACGATGACGCGCTCATCCACGTAGAAGGGCACGTTTTGCAGCCACGCTTCGCGCGTGATGTAAGCCGCGGGCAGACGGCTTTCGATACGGCGGGTGATGAGCTCGCCGGCCTTGGCCTCGGCCTCGGCCGACATCTCCTGCTTGGCATGGTCTTCGAGCGAGTCCAGGTCCATGCCCAGGCTCCACAGCACCAGCCAGGCGGCTTCGTCGAAGGCGTTGGCAGTGCCGTGCCCAAATGAAACGCCCGCCTTTTTGAGGCGGGCGGCTTCGCGCGTGATCAGTTCGAGCAGGGTCATGTGGGGTGCGGTTTCACGGTGTAGGAGTCAAAGGGCGTCTCAGCGCTTCGCGCCGGGCGCGGTGGGCGCTGGCGCACGAGGGGCCGGCGGCGCAGGTGATATGACGTCAAGGATGACGTCGGTGAATGTCGGTTCTTCATCCAGCAATTCGGCTTTGAACCCGGGCTTATTCGTCTTGGCGGAGGTGTTGCCGTCGTCGTTTTGCAGGCGCCACATCAGGTTGGTCGGCGAGTCGGCGAAGGCAAGCGCCTCGTCCTTGGACACCAGGCCCAGCTTGATCAGCCGGGCGAGGTCTTCCTCGAATGTCTGCGAGCCCTCTGCCATGGACTTTTCCATGGCGTCGCGCACGGCGCTGAGGTCGCCCGATTCGATCAGTTCGGACACCAGTTGCGTGTTGAGCAGCACCTCGACCGCCGCCACGCGCCCGCCGGCCATGCCGCGCAGCAGCCGTTGCGAGACCACCGCACGCAGGCCGGATGCCAGATCCAACAGCAAGGTGGGACGCGCCTCGGGCGGGTAGAACGACAGGATGCGGCTCAGCGCGTGATAGCTGTTGTTGGCGTGCAAGGTGGACAGCACCAGGTGCCCCGACAGCGCGTACGACAGCGCCGCGCTCATCGTCTCGCGGTCGCGGATTTCACCGATCAGGATGCAATCGGGCGCCTGACGCAGCGCGTTTTTCAGGCCGATCTGCAGCGACTCGGTGTCGCGACCGACTTCGCGCTGGTTGACCACCGAGCGCTTGTTTCGAAACAGGAATTCGATCGGATCCTCGATCGTGAGGATGTGGCCCGTCATGTCCAGGTTGCGCTGCTCGAGCATGGCTGCCAGGGTGGTGGACTTGCCCGCCCCGGTGGACCCCACCAGCAGGATCAGCCCGCGCTTGGCGAGCGCCAGCGTGTTGAGCAGCGGCGGCAGGTCCAGGCTTTCGAGCGTGGGGATGTGGAACGGGATGAAGCGAAACACCGCAGCGATCGTGCCGCGCTGGCGAAATGCGCTCAATCGAAAACGGCCCACGCCGGCAATGCTCACGCCAGTGTTGAGCTCCCCGGTGCGATCGAGTTCGGCCAGTTGATCGGCCAAGAGCACTTCGGTCAGCAGCTGGCGCGGCTGGTCGGGTGTGAGCGGCTGGTCGCTCAGTTGCAGCATCTGGCCGCTGATCTTGATCTGAATGGGCGTGCCGGCTGACAGGAAGACGTCCGAGGCCTGGCGATCGGCCATCAGCTTGAAGACCTTCTCCATGTTTCCACTGCTCATGTCCGGCTCCCGTTCTTTGCCTTGTGATGGTCAGGCGCGCAGCAGGTCGTTCAGGCTGGTCTTGGCGCGGGTTTGCGCGTCGACCTTCTTGACGATCACTGCGCAATAAAGGCTGTGCGTGCCGTCGGCGCTGGGCAGGTTGCCGCTGACCACCACCGAACCCGCAGGCACGCGGCCGTAGCTCACCTCGCCGGTGGCGCGGTCGTAGATCTTGGTGCTTTGGCCGATGTACACGCCCATCGAGATCACCGAGTTTTCTTCGACGATGACGCCTTCGACGATCTCCGAGCGTGCGCCGATGAAGCAGTTGTCTTCGATGATGGTCGGGTTGGCCTGAAGCGGCTCGAGCACGCCGCCGATGCCCACGCCGCCGCTCAGGTGCACGTTCTTGCCGATCTGCGCGCACGAGCCCACGGTGGCCCAGGCGTCGACCATGGTGTTCTCGTCGACGTAGGCGCCGATGTTGACGAAGCTGGGCATCAGCACCACGTTCTTGGCCAGATAGCTGCCGCGGCGGGCGACGGCCGGCGGCACGATGCGCACGCCCGAGGCTCGCACTTCGGCGTCATCGCAGTTGGAGAACTTGGTCTTGACCTTGTCGAAGAACGTCAGCTCGCCCGAGCGCATCAGTTCGTTGTCGTTGAGCCTGAACGACAGCAGCACCGCCTTCTTGACCCACTGGTTGACTGTCCACTGGCCCACGCCCTGGCGGTCGGCCACGCGGATGCGCCCGCCGTTCAGATCGGCGATCACCGACTCGACCGCGGCGTTCACCTCGGGGTGGCTGGTGGCGGTGAGCTGGGCGCGGTTGTCCCACGCGGATTCGATGGTGCTCTGGAGGTTTGAGGTCATGGGCAATCGCAAAAAAGACCGGCGTTCGATGGGCCGGGTTCGGTGATCGGGCGGGGCTTACAGCGACTCGGCGTAAGCCACGATGCGGCGGGCGGCTTCAACGCAGTCGTCGAGACCACACACCAGTGCGAGGCGGATGCGGCCGGCGCCGGGATTGACGCCATGCGATTCACGGGCCAGCAAGCTGCCCGGCAACACTGCGACATTGTATTGAGCGAGCAATCCGCAGGCGAAGGCCACGTCATCGCCACCGGGGGCAAGCTTCGACACATCGGCCCACAGGTAGAAGCCGGCGTCGGGAAGGGCCACGTCCATCACCTCGGCCAGCATCGGCGTCACCGCGGCGAACTTGCGCCGGTACTGCTCGCGGTTGTCTGCCACATGGGCCTCGTCGTTCCAGGCGGCGATGCTGGCGTGCTGCACCGTGGGGCTCATCGCGCTGCCGTGGTACGTGCGGTACAGCAAGAACTGCTTGAGGATGTCGGCGTCACCCGCCACAAAGCCCGAGCGCATGCCCGGCACGTTGGAACGCTTGGACAAGCTGGTGAACGCCACCAGCCGGCGAAAGTCGGTGCGCCCGAGTTGCTGCGCGGCTTGCAGCGAGCCCAGCGGCGGCTCGTCGCGGAAGTAGATCTCGGAATAGCACTCATCCGAGGCGATCACGAAGCCGTGGCGGTCGCTCAGCTCGAAGAGCTTTTGCCACTCGGACAGCGGCATCACCGCGCCCGTCGGGTTGCCCGGCGAGCACACGTAGAGCAACTGAGTGCGAGCCCAGGTGCTGTCGGGCACGGCGTCCCAGTCGGCAGCGAACTGGCGCGCCGGGTCGCTGTTGACAAACTCGACCTGGGCGCCGGCGAGCAGTGCTGCGCCCTCATAGATTTGATAGAACGGGTTCGGGCACACCACCGTGGTGCCGGTGCGTGTCGGGTCGATCACCGTTTGAGCCAGCGCGAACAGCGCCTCGCGCGAGCCGTTGACCGGCAACACCTGGCAGGTGTCGTCCACCGCGATGGCATAGCGCCGCAAGATCCACTGCGCGATGGCCGCACGCAACGCGGGCTCGCCTGCGGTGGCGGGGTAGTTCGCCAAGCCTGCCAGGTTGTCGACGAGGGCTTGTGTGACCAGTGCAGGGGTGGGGTGCTTGGGCTCGCCGATCCCCAGGCTGATCGGCCTGTAGGCCGTGTTGGGCGTGATGTCGCGGGTCAGCGCGCGCAGGCGCTCGAAGGGGTAGGGCTGGAGCCTGGCAAGCAGCGGATTCATCCCCCGATTATCGGGGGCCGCTTTGCACCGGCCAGCCCGTGATGAGCCCCGTCCTCAGGGCGCTGAAACCATAATCGGCCGCCCGCTTCCCCAAACCGATGGAGGACTTCCGATGCAGCTCAATGACTATGGCTTGAAGCCGATGGATTTCAGCAACCCTGGCGCTTCCGTGCTGCCCGAGGG
>CANBSV010000075.1 GCA_947372225.1 Burkholderiales bacterium
CCGGTCAGGTCATAGAACCGATTGCCGTCGAGGTCTTCGACCGTCACGCCGTGCGAGGCCTGCAAGAAGCTGCCCGACTTCAGGTGCTGACGCAAATACGGGCTGTACTGAAACGGCACGCGGTAGCTGCTGGTGAACTGCAGGTCGGACACGCCCTCGCGGGCCTCGGCTGTCATCGCCGCGCTGCGTGGGTAGCGCTCGTCGTACAGGCGCGTGAGCAACTCGAAGCTCGCGCGGCGGCGGGCGATCACCTCAGCGCTGGCGCCGTCGGAGCCGAAGAAGCCTTCCTCGTCGTAGGCGTAGCCGGGGATCAGACCCGCCACGCGCTTGGCCATGCGCGAGTGCCCGGCCAGCGACCGGTGCTTGGCCTGCGACAACTCGAGTCGCCGCTTCCCGCGCGGAAAAGCCCAGGCGAACACGCCAAGAGCCAAGGCAGAAAGAGCAAAGGATTCGTCCATGAATGTGTGTGTGTTGAGGACCAGATCGCTGTTTACTAGTTTCAATTGACAGGACCGTGAAAACCATGAATCCGTTGCGCCGACTCGTCGCGAATGAAGACCTCAATTTCCTGCTGACCAACCGGGTGCCGCGCATCCTGCTCACGCGCTTCATGGGCTGGTTCAGCCAGATCCGTCAGCCCTGGTTGGCGCGCACGTCGATCGCGGTGTGGCGGCTGTTCACCGACCTCGACCTGAGCGATGCGCGCCAGCAAAACTTTGCCAGCCTGCACGACTGCTTCACGCGCGAACTCAAGGACGGGGCCCGCACGATCGATGCGCGCAGCGACATCCTGAGCAGCCCGTGCGACGCGATCGTGGGCGCCTGCGGACAGGTTGAAGACGGGCAACTGTTCCAGGCCAAGGGCTTCCCGTACGCAATCGAAGACCTGTTCGGGCCGACGCAAGACACCAGCCCCTTCCGGCACGGAACCTACGTGACCTTGCGGCTGACGTCGGCGATGTACCACCGCTTCCACGCGCCACAGGACTGCGACGTCGAGCACCTGAGCTACCTCAGCGGTGACACCTGGAACGTCAACCCCATCGCGCTGGCTCGCGTGGAGCGACTGTTCTGCAAGAACGAACGTGCCGTGCTGCGCCTGCGGTTACAGCACGGCGGCCAACCGATCGCGCTGGTGCCGGTGGCGGCCATTCTCGTGGCCAGCATCCGACTGCATTTCCTGGATGTGCTGCTGCACGTGCGCTACCGGGGCGCCAATGAAATCGCCTGTCAGGCCCGCTTTGCCAAGGGTCAGGAGATGGGCTGGTTTCAGCACGGCTCGACCATCCTGGTGTTCGCACCTCCGGGGTTCACGCTGTGCGAAGGCATCACGCCGGGTCAGCGCATCCGCATGGGACAGGCGCTGCTGCGGCAGGGTCAGCAAGCCTGAAGTGCACGCGAACTGCTCGGGCCTGACAGCCCGCTCGCCGCACCCCCCTCAGACGCGCGTCTTCAGGATCCAGCCGAGATATCCACGCGGCTGATCGCCACGCCGCCAGGCAAGGGCTGCAGCACGGGGGCAGGCCGGGCCGCCTGGGTGGGCACCACTGAGTGCTGCGCCTGAGCGCTGTGGTCGATGATCTCGAGGCGGCCGTCGTGGTGTTCCACCAGCGCGGTGAGGCTTTCGACCCAGTCGCCGTCGTTGCAGTACAGCACCCCGTCGACCGGTCGGATCTCGGCGTGGTGGATGTGTCCGCACACGACGCCATCCAGACCGCGTTTGCGTGCTTCGGCAGCCAGCGCCGCCTCGAAGTCGCCCATGTAGCTGACCGCGCGCTTGACCTTGAGCTTCAGGAATCGCGACAGGCTCCAGTACGGCAGGCCCAGCCGGGCGCGCGCCGCGTTGAAGCGGCGGTTCAGCTTGAGCGTGAACTCATAGGCAGCGTCCCCTGCGTAGGCGAGCCACTTGGCGCACTGGATCACGCCGTCGAACAAGTCCCCGTGAGTCACCCACAGGCGACGGCCGTCGACCAGCGTGTGTACGCAGTCCTCGACGAGATCCACACCACCAAAGTTATGCGCCACGTAGCGGCGCGCAAACTCGTCGTGGTTGCCGGGCACGAAGATCACCCGCGTGCCCTTGCGCGCCTTGCGCAAGATCTTCTGAACCACGTCGTTGTGGCTTTGCGGCCAGAACCACGACCGGCGCAACTGCCAGCCGTCGATGATGTCGCCCACCAGATACAGCGTCTCGCATTCGGTGGTGCGCAGGAATTCAAGCAGCGCGACCGCCTGGCAACCCGGAGTACCAAGGTGCAGGTCGGAAATCCACACCGTGCGCACGTCCAGGGTCTCATTCTTTTCGACGTCGTCCATGGCGGCGGGTGATGTGTGCATGGATGGGTATCGTCCCGCCGCGACATGACACGCTGTTGACAGTGCAGCTGACCCACGCTGGCGCACGACCCACGCCCTATGTCATCGTTTCGTCAAGAATGCGTCACAAGGAATTCACCGGCGAGGCTGACCATCGGCGCCATCTATGGAAAATTTGATGAGGGACGCGCCCATGCCCACCCTGCCGCAGTTCGATGCGCGTGCGAACGTGAGCCCGTTTAGGCCCATGGCGCCAGCGGCCTCGAACCCAGCCCTTCACAGGATGGCCCGCACCCGCACGGCACCTGTGACTTTTGACGCTGTCTGGGCGCGCAATCTCGATGAGGTGCGCCTGGCCCAGCAGCTGCGTTATCGCGTGTTTGTCGAGGAGATGGGCGCGCGAATTTCGGTTCCTGCCGGCACACCGAGCGGTCATGACGCCGACCTGTTCGACGGCCACTGCGAGCACCTGCTGTTGCGCGTGTCCACCGATGGCGAGCCGGGTCCCGTGATCGGCACCTACCGCGTGCTCACGCCGGCTGCGGCCAAACGCGTGGGTGGCCTGTACAGCGAGACCGAATTCGACCTGACCCGCCTGCGTGCCATGCGCACCCGCATGGCCGAGCTGGGCCGCTCGTGTGTGCACCCCGAGTGGCGCACTGGCGGCGCCATCCTGGCGCTGTGGGCCGCGTTGGCAGACTTCATGAAACGCAACGAGCTCGACACCATGATTGGCTGCGCCAGCGTCGGCATGCGCGATGGTGGCCACGTGGCTGCCAGCCTGTGGACCCAACTCAGCGCCACCCACCTCGCGCCCATCGACTGGCAGGTGCGTCCGCGCCTGCCGCTGCCGGTCGACCAGCTTCGCTGTGACCTGGCGGTCGAGCCTCCGGCCTTGATCAAGGGTTACCTGCGCTGCGGCGCCAAGGTGCTGGGTGCCCCGGCCTGGGATCCGGAGTTCAACACTGCCGATCTGCCGATGCTCATCCGGCTGAACGACCTGCCGGCGCGCTACCGAAAGCACTTCCTCGGCGAGTGAGCATGGATGTCGCGGTCAAGGGCAAAATCCTGCCCGGCCGTGCCTGACGCTGCTGCGTTTTCAGGGCGAGCCGTTCCCGGTTCACACGAGGCAGTTCCGCCATGGGCATCAACAACGTCCCCACAGCGCTCAATGGCCTGACCGCCAAGGTCAGGCGCATACCGCAAGAAGTCCAGCATCAAGCCATGCGTGACGCACAGCTCCAGGTGTCGCGTCGCATCCTGGCTGGAGAAAAGCTCACGCCCGAGCAGCGAACCACGGCCGAGCGTGAGGCCTACCAGTCGCTGTTGATCGTCTGGCTCGACGGCCAGTCCTGATCGCGTTTCAGCGAGTCTGAGGCGACTCGAGCGGGGGAGACGAGAAGGCCCCCCGACCTGCGGCCAACCTCAGAGCCCGACGGCTCCGAGCGACGACACGAACCCTTGCGCCGGCACGAAGCCGACCACGCGGGCGTCAGACTGTTCGCGACCGTCCTTGCCGAAGAACAGCACGCCCGGTGGGCCGAACAATCCGAAGCGCTTGAGAAGTGCCTTGGCCTCGGGCGAGTTGTCGGTCACGTCGGCTTGCAACAGCAGGGCGTTGGCCATGCGTGGCTGCACCGCCGGATCGCTGAAGGTCAGGTGTTCCATTTCCTTGCACGACACGCACCAGTCGGCATAGAAGTCGAGCATCACCGGCCGGTCGGCGACCTTGAGCGCGGCCTCGAGCTCGGCCACGGTGCGAATGCGGCGGAACGTCGTGGGCTGCGTGGCCGCAGGCGCCACACCAGCACCACCGCGGGCGAAATGTCCCAGCGGCTGCAGCGGGTTGTCACCACCCGACAGCGCGCCCACCACCTGCGTGGAACCCAGCACGGCCAGCACCAGCGCCAGGCCCTTGGCCAGACGCTGGCGACCCGTCGCTGCGTCGGCCAGCCGGTCGAGCAGCTTGAGGTAGATCGCACCGACCAGCAAGGCGCTGCCGATGATCAACATCACCACCCAGGTGGGCAGCACGGGCGAGACGATCCACAGCGCCACACCCAGCAGCATCACGCCGAAGAAGGTCTTGACGCCTTCCATCCAGCTGCCTGCACGCGGCAGCAGCGAGCCCGCCGACAAGCCCACCAGCAGCAGCGGCACGCTCATGCCCATGGCCAGGCTGAACAGCGCCAGCCCGCCGATGACGACGTCGCGGGTCTGGCTGATGAACACCAGCGCGCCGGCCAGCGGTGCGGCCACGCAAGGTCCGACGATCAGGGCCGACAAACCACCCATGACGAACACGCCGAGGAACTTGCCACCCGGCAGGCGGCTCGAACTCTCGGTGATGCGGCTTTGAATGAAGCTGGGCATTTGCAGTTCGAACACGCCGAACATCGACAACGACAGCGTGGCGAGCATCAACGAGAACGCGCCAAGCACCCACGGGTTCTGCAACGCAGCAGCCAGGCCCTCACCGAGCAGACCGGCGACCACACCAAACACTGTGTAGACCAGTGCCATGCCCAGCGAGTACGCCAGCGCCATGGAAAAACCACGCAAGCGGGAGACCGGTGCGCCCTGCCCCACGATGATCGACGACAGGATCGGCACCATGGGCAGCACGCAAGGCGTGAAGGCCAGCAGCAAGCCAGCGGCCAGGAACACGCCGCCAATGGTCAGCAGGCTGCCCGACTTGAGCGCCGACTCGACCTTCGCTGACTGCGACAGCGGCGCCGCTTCGGCCACCACCGGTGCTGCCGTCGCGGTCACGACGGCCGTGTCCGAGGCGGTCACCGGTGCGGCGTCCTCGCCTTTCCACTGCGCGCTCAGCAACTGACCGTCCTGGGCGTTCGCATCCACGAAGGCGGTCTGCGGCGGGTAGCACAGGCCCTTGTCGGCGCAGCCCTGGTAGGCCACGCGCAAGCGGAAGTCACGGCCTGTGGCCTGCACCGGCACGCGGATCAGCAGCGCGCCGTGCAGCACCTCGACGTTCTTCTTGAAGTTCTCGTCAAATTCCACCTTGCCCGCTGGAATGGCCACCGCGCCCAGCGTCGCGCCGGCACCTTCGGTTTCCACGCTGATGCGGTCACGGTAGAGGTGGTAGTCCGGCGCCACGTCGATGCGCAACTCCACGGTCTTGGCGTCCGCCACATGTGCGCTACCGACGAAGGCCTGCGCCGGGTCCAGGAAATCGGGTTCGCCGGCCAGCGCCGGCACGCTCGACGAGGCCGCAAAAAGCAAGGCGGCGGCACTCACGCTCAGGCACTTGGCCCATCGTGGAAAGTTCATTTTGGTACTCCTTGGGTGATACGCCGGTCTTGCTCGGCGCCGATGCGCACGCTGCGCATCGATGTGTCGACGACCAGCCCGGTGGCGGCCTGGTCAGCGAGAAATTCGAGCGCCGAGGCGCCCTTGAGCATGCCGATCGTGGTGAGCGCTCCGGCTGCCACGCAAGCCGGTGCCGTCACGCTGACGCTGGCCCAGTGGGTCACTGGCCAGCCGGTGTGCGGATCGAGGATGTGGCAGTAGCGCCGACCCGCTTGCTCGAAATAACGTTCGTAGTCGCCGCTGGTGGCCAGTGCGCCCTCGCGCAACTCGACGCTGGCGATGGTGGCTTCGTCGTCGCGCGGGTGCTGAATGCCAAAGCGCCAGGCACTGCCATCGGCACGTGGACCGAGCACCCGGATGTCGCCACCCAGGTTGACGTAGCCATGTCGCTGGCCGGTGGCATGCAGCACCGACATCGCGCGGTCGGCGGCGTATTCCTTGCCAAAGCCGCCGAAATCGATCTCCATGCCCGCACGTGGCAGACGGATCGTCTGACCCGTCCACTCCACCTGTGACCAGCCGATCAGCGGCAGCACGCGTTGCAGCGCCGCCTCGTCGGGCAATCGCATGGCCTTGAAATCCCAGACCCGGCGCAATACGCCGGAGGTGATGTCGAACAACCCGTCGCTCATGGCGTGCAACTGCTCGGCAAAGTTGAGCAGCGAGGCCGTCTCCTCGTCCACCCCCACCACGTCAGACCCACCGGCCGCGGCGTTGATGCGCGAGACGATGCTGTCAGCGCGGTAGCGCGAAAAGGCCACCTCGATGCGGCGCACCTCGCTGATGGCCTGTTCAGCCGCCAGCGCCAGCACCGGCTCACCCTCGCCGAGCGCGTCGTCCAGACGGATCTCGCACACGCTGGACATCGCGCCGAACTCGAAGCGATAGGCGTGCGCCTTCGAACGCGCACCCTTGGCGCGCTTTCGAAGGACTGCGACGGATGCGCGCATGGGTCAGAAGCGGGTGCTCACGCCCACCTGGAAAAAGGTCGCACGAAACGGATCCAGCCCTGGCGAACCGTGGCCGCCGATGCGCCATTCGTTGCGCTGTTCATAGCGCTCGACCTTGGCGTCCACCGTCCAGTCCTGCGTGACCTTGAAGGCCGCCTTCAGCCCCACGGTGATGGCACCGAAGGCCGCCAGACGCTGGTCGGCAGAGGCGAAGTCCGGCGGGTTGGTGAAGTAGCCCACGGGATAGGGCGCGCCCACGTCCGGGTCGTACACCGGGTCGTAATAGAACTTGGCCGCGGTTTGCGTGTAGTAGCGCAACGACGGCGTCACCGTGAACCGGTCACCCAGTGGCTGCACCCAATCCAGGCCCAGCGTGTGCGCCTTGATCCCGAAGTTGTCGCGGTAGTAACGGTAGCTGGTGCGCAGCGTCGAGTTCATCCCGTCGAAATGGTGGTTCCAGCGGGTCAGCAGGATGGACTGGTTGCGGTAGTCCGGGCGCACGTCCGGATCCTTGTAGGGATCGGAGTAGTAGCCGTGGCCGCGGTTGAACGACACGTTGATCTGAACCAGGTCGTTGGCCGTCCAGGCCTGGGTCACGCCGGCCATCAGCTCGAGCGTTTGCTTGGTCTTGTGCAGCGCGGGGTTGTTGTGCGAGCTGATCTTGTCGTCGGCAAAGCCCACGCCCACGTTCCAGGTGCGGTTGTTGTCGTCGCTGGAAAAGCTGGCGTCGAGCGAGCCCGAGTTGCTCTCGTAGTCGTGTTCCTGCGAGTGGCTCACGCCGAGCGAGTAGCTAGAGCGTTCCTCGTAGCGCGTGATCTTGACGTCCTGCGCCTTGCGCTGGTCCTTCATGTGCTTGGTCGCACCCGAGATGGCCGAGTGGTAGCGCGGGGTGGCGCCAGACACGCTGTCGGACACCAGCGAGCCCTCGACGGACCACTTGGGCGACAGCGGAACCATCACGTAAAGCGATGGCGCGCTCACCTTGATGCGCGACAGACCCGGCTGCGAATCGTCGTAGTGCAGGTACTTGACGGCGATTTCGCCGTGCTCGGGCGCCGAATCGGCATGCGCCGTGCCGGGGGTCATCACGCCAGGCAGCGCCAGCGCCGCAGCGATGATCGCTCCGGCCTTTTCGTTGCGGGCGGTCTTCATGGGTTTGAGGTCAGTTGCAGCCACAGCCACCTCCGCCGACGCCATAGCCACCCGAGGCGTTTTCCTTGCTGCCGTAGATGTGTTGAACGAAGCGCTGATCCAGCGGATCACCGCCCATCGTCATTTCGGGGCGGGCGAGGTTGCCGCGCTCCCAGGGTTGCGGGGGTGCCATGGCACAGCCGCCCAGGGCGCTGGCAGCCAGTAGCGCGCTCAACACGCGCAAAGAACGTCGGGGTGTGTGGGACATCAAAGGATCCTCGGCAAGGGGTTGCAGGTGCTCAGGCTTCAGGGCGTACCCAGGGCCTGGACGATGCGCGACTCGAGCTCCTTGCGATCCTGTTCGCGAAAGCCCTTGTGCGCTGCAGCAATCTTGCCATCACGGCCGACCAGGTACGACGACGGCATGCCCTTGACCTCGAAGCGCTTGGCGCTCTCGCCGGCGGTGTCGAACGCCACCGTGAACTGCGCGGGCACCTCGGCGAGGAACTTGTCGGCATCGACACGCTTGGCATCGAGATTGACCGCCAGCACCTCGAAGCCCTGTGCGCCGTACTTGGCCTTGAGCTCGTTCATGAAAGGGAAGGACTGCTTGCACGGGCCGCACCACGAGGCCCAGAAGTCGACGTAGACGACCTTGCCCTTGAATTGCGCCAGCGACACGGCGTCCTTCAGGCCTGGCAGATTGAGTTCGGGTGCCGCAGCGCCGGCCTCGAGCGACCAGGCCGCCGGTGCCGCCAGAGTGGCCAGGCACAGCGTGGCGACACGCAGCGCGCGGATCAGGGATGTGGTTTTCATGGGGGGCTCCAAAAGTGTTTCTTCGGCAAAAAAGATCAAGGGTTGATGTCTCTTTGACGCGGCGAGTGGGGGGGCCATCAGCGGCGTGCGCGGCGCAGCCACAGCACCCCGGCCGCCGCGAGCGTCATGAGCCACAGCGTCGGATCCAGCAGCGTGTTGCCGCGGGCGATCGAGCAGCCACCGCCGGACGAGCCACTGCTCGGAGGCGTCGGAGCCACGGGGTCGGCGCGCGTGGCCTGGATTGCCACCAGGACAGGGTTCACCGAGGCGTTGGTGTCGATCTGAACCGTACCGGATTCGGTGCCGGTGACGCCGCTCGACCAGCCGATCGACATCGCGCAGCTCTGGCCGGTCAGCAAGTCAAACGGTGGCGTGCCGCAGCCATTGGTCGCCGCCGGTGCCAGGGTGAAGTTGCCCGAGGCGATGCTCAACCCGGTGACGTGGAGGGTCGCGTTGCCGGAGCTTTGCAGCGTCAGCGTCTGATCCGTGGCCGCAGCGCCCGTCAGCGCACTGAAGCTCAGCGCCGTGGGCGACAACGTGGCCCCGGGCTGTGCCGGTGCGGTGCCGGTGCCGCTGAGCGCCACATCCGGCGGGTTGGTGCCCGTCGAGGTGACTTGCAGCGTGGCGCTGCGCGCACCGACGGCACCGGGTGCGAACGACAGCGTGAGCGTGCAGCTCGCGCCTTGCGCCAGCGAACCCAGCGCACAGGTGCCACCACTGACCGAGAAGTCGGCCGCCTGCGCGCCGGCAAACGTGAAGCTCGACAGCGTCACCGCGCCGGGGCCGTTGTTGATCAGGCTGAGGCTCTGTGTGGTGGCGGCCGAACCCACGGTCAGGTTGCCAAACGGCAGCGTGGTGGTGCTCCCCACCCAGGCCAGCACGGGCGACGCGGCCACACCGGTGCCGGTGAGCGTCACGGAGTGAGGCGAACCGGCGGCATTCGAGGCCACCGACACGCTGCCCGGGGCGGCCCCCAGGCCGGCCGGGGTGAAGGTCACCGACAGCGTGCAGTTGGCCGCGGCGGCCAGGCTGGCGCCGCAGTTGTGGGTCACCGCATAGCCCGAGGTGGCCGTGATGCTGGAGATGCTCAGCGCGGCCGATCCGGTGTTCGACAAGGTGATGCTGCGAGCGGTGGACGTCACGCTGTCGGTCTGGTTGCCAAAGGCCAGCGAGGCCGGCGCCAGCGAGACGGCGGGCGCCGGAGCGGCCGCACCGGTGCCGGACAGGGTGATCGACGCAGCACCGTTGCTGGCGTCAGAGGTGAGCGTCAGCGAGGCACTGCGTGCACCCACGGCGCCCGGCGTGAAGGTGAACGTCACCGTGCAAGTTCCGGCAGCCGCCAGCACCGTGGTGGGCGTGCAGGTGCCGCCGCGGGTGAAGTCACCTGAATTCGTGCCGGTGAGCGTCAGTGCGCTGAACGTCAGCGGGGCGGTGCCGCTGTTGCTGACCGTCACCGACTGGCTGGCGCTGGTGGTCGCCACCACTTGCGACGTGAAGGTGCGTGTCGTCGCATTGAGCGAGATCGCGGGCACCGGCGCGGCGGTGCCGGTGCCGCTGAGCGTGATCGACGACGGCGAGCCGGTGGCGTTGTGCGCGATCGCCAGGCTGGCGCTGCGCGCGCCCACCGCGCCCGGCGTGAAGGTGAAGGTGACCGTGCAGTTGGAGCCAGCCGCCACCACCGTGCTGGTCGCGCAGGTGCCGCCACGGGTGTAGTCGGCCGCAGCGGTGCCGGTGAGCGTCAGGCCGCTGATGGTCAGCGGCCCGGTGCCGCTGTTGCTCACGGTCACGGTTTGGGCCGTGGATGTCGTGGCCACCGTTTGCGTGAAGGTCAGCGTCGTGGGCGACACGCCGATCACCGGCGTCAGCGCCACACCGGTGCCCGACAGGCTGGTGGTGCTTTGGGCGCCGGCCGCGTTGTGCGGGACCACCAGATTGGCCGTGCGTGCGCCGGCCGCCGAGGGCGTGAAGCCCACGCTGATGGTGCAGCTGGCGCCGGCAGCGACCGTGCCGCCGGATGTGCACGTGCCGCCGCTGATGCTGAACTCGGTGCCGGTGCTGATCGACAGCGTACCCAGCGTCAAGGCGGCATTGCCGGTGTTGGACAGCGTGACCGTCTGCGCCGAGGCTGCAGAGCCCACGTTCAGGCTGCCGTACGACAGCGAGGTGGGGGACAGCGCGGCCACCGGGGCCGGCGCCGCCGTGGCGGTGCCGGTGAGCGTCACGGCGCCGGGGCTGCCTGCGGCGTTGTGGGTGATGCTCAGTGAAGCGTTGCGCGCACCGGTGGCGCCAGCGGTCGGCTGGAAGGCCACCGAGATGGTGCAACTGCCACCGGCGGCGACCGAACCGCCCGCCGCGCAGGTGCCACCGCTGATGATGTAGTCAGCCGTTGACAAGTTGATGGCCGTCAAGCTGAGCGCTGCGTTGCCGGTGTTGCTCACGGTCACGCTTTGTGCTGCGCTGGTGTTGCCGATGGCGGTGGACGCCAGCGTGAGCGACGTCGGTGTGATGGACGCCACGGGGGCCGGTGCCGGGGTGCCGGCGCCGGTGCCGCTCAGGGCGATGGTGATGGGCGTGAGCGTGCCGGAGTGAGAGATGCTCAGCGTGCCGGTGCGCGCGCCCGCCGCCGTGGGGGTGAACGACACGATCACCGTGCAGCCGGTGGGGCCCAAGGCCACGGTCGTGGCGCAGGTGCCGCCAGAGCGGGCGAAGTCGCCGCTGGTGCTCACCGACAGGGCGCTGAGCGCGGGTCCGTTCTGCAGAGCGGCCTTGACCGTGACGGTCTGCGTGGCCGCGGTGACGCCGATGTTGGTCGACGCGAAGGTCAGGCTCGACGGCGAGTTGCCGAGGTAGGCCGCCACGTCGGCGACCTGCTGGGCGGTCATGGTGTTGAGCCGGCCCATGCCACTGTTGTTGCTGTTGATGTTGCTCTGGATCCAGCTGCGCGCATTGCGTGCGTTGAAGATCTTGGAGGCATTGCTCGTGAGCGGCGTGGCCGTCTGGTGGCAGCCCGATGTGGCGCAGTTCGCGGTGAACAGGGTGGCGCCAGTGACCGGGTTGTCAGCGTGGGCCGACAGCGACGTGAGCAACCCGAGGGAGGCGACGGCGAGAAGCTGCTTCCAGGCCTTGAACTTCGAGGTGTGAGGGGCAGATTTCATGGGGGTACGACTCTCAGCTGAGAAAGGTGGGACTGGCGTGAATGGCGGGCACCGCCAGCCAGATGGCGTTGAAGGCGGCGTGCAGCGCGATGCAAGGCAGCACGCGGCGCGAGCGCTGATAGACCAAACCGATGAACAGCGCCGGCAGCAGCGTGAGCAGCGACTGCCACGTGCCCTGGCTCCAGCCATGGGCCAGCGCGAACACCAGCGCGGTCAGGACATTGGCCACGACGGGCGAGCGCCAGCGGGCCAGCAACTCGTGTTGCACCCCGAGCCGGAAGATCACTTCTTCAACGACCGGTGCGCCGGCGAGCAGCCACACGGCGGGCCACGACGGCATGAAGAGCGGCTGCACACCGATCAGGCCCACCAGCGTGGCCAGGAACACACCGCTCCACAGCACGCTGGCGCGGGCGTTGGAATCGGCGAGAGGCAGGGTGCGAAAACGCATGATGGTGGTGGCAATGCAGAAAAAAAAATGGCGGGTCGAGGCGATTGTTTGGACGGTGTCAGGGTCTTGCGGTGTGCAGATGTATCCGGCCATCCGGGTGGCTGGAACTGCTCTTATCGGCCCGCCGGCCAACGTCTGTACCCCGGAATCCCTGGGTTACCCCTGAGACGGCGGGGGTTTCGCAACGCTCACGCCTCTCACAACCGGCAAACGGCGCACAGGACCACTGTTGCAACTCGTTACGAGTAAACCCTCACTGAAACAACCATTAAGGCTTTCTGAAGGCGTGTTCAACCGCTGCAGCGGCCGACGCTGCCTGTCAGATGCGCGACCGGACGCTGCGTGCTGCAGCGCTCACTTGAAATCGCGGCTGTCGGTCATCAGCCGCCCGAGCAGCGGTGTGAGGTCTTCGAGCTGCGCGGCGATCAGGTTGCTGACCTCGCCCCCGCGCTGCCAGGTGCCGTGAACGGCGAGCAGCCGCGACCTCAGCAGCACGCTGCGCTGCCGCTCGCGCAGTGACTTCCAGCAGATCACCTGCACGACGCCGGTTTCGTCTTCGAGTGACACGAAGGTGGTGCCGTTGGCGGTTTCGGGCTGCTGGCGCAAGGTGACGATGCCGCAGCAGCGCACCGCGCGGCCGTGGGGCACGGCGGCCAGCTGTTCGGCGCTGAGCAGTCGGCGCGCACGCAACTGCGGCCGCAGCAGCGCCAGTGGATGGCGGCGCAGGCTCAGGCCCAGCGACGCGTAGTCGAAGACGATCTCCTCGCCCTCACCCGCCGGCTGCAGCTCGAGCACGGCTTCATCGATGGGTGCTTCGCGCAGCAGCAGCGGCGCGGCGCGCCAGGCGGCTGCCTCCCACACCTGCTGGCGGCGGTGGCCCGACAGGCTCATCAGCGCATCGGCGGCGGCCAGCAGCTTCATTTCGTGGTGCTGCAAGCCGGCGCGGCGGGCCAGGTCGTCGGCGCTGTCAAACACCTGCTCGCCACGTGCGACCACGATACGAGCGGCCGATGCCGCTGACAGCCCGGCGATCAGCCGCAGGCCCAGTCGCACCGCCGGCGGATGCGGCAAGCCCTCGAGCGTGCAGTCGACATCGCTGTGCATGACATCGGCCGCACGCACCTCGACACCGTGGCGTTGGGCGTCTTGCACCAGCTGCGACGGCGTGTAAAAACCCAGCGGCTGCGAGTTGAGCATCGCGGCCAGGAACTCGGCCGGGTGGTGGCACTT
>CANBSV010000076.1 GCA_947372225.1 Burkholderiales bacterium
TCTCTGGCCGACCTTCACGGCTCGGATGGCAGCGGCTTCTTCCCGCCTCACCAGGTGGAACAATTCCGGGCGAGAGATCAGGAAGTCTTCGCGGGCGGCCAGCAGATCGACTTCGAAGAGCAGTCCTGGAACGCACAGCTCCAGGAAAGCCGCACCGTCCACACCGTCAAGAAGCCGATCTATGACGCCCAAGGCCGGCCGGTTTGCCTGATCGGCATGACGTTCGACATCACCGACCGCAAGCACGCCGATCGGGAACTCGCAGACTCGCGCAAGCTGCTTCAGACCGTCGTCGACGCGACGCCGGTGCGGGTGTTCTGGAAAGACCAGAACCTGCGATACCAGGGCTGCAACCCGGTGTTCGCGCGCGACGCCGGAATGGCCACTCCGGCGGAGCTTTTGGGCAAGGATGACTTCGAGATGCCATGGGCTGAACAGGCCGCGAGCTACCAGGCCGACGACCGCGCCGTGATGGCATCCGGTGTCGCGAAGCTGGCCTACGAAGAGTGCCAGACCACGCCGGACGGGGGCACCCTGTGGCTGACCACATCCAAGGTGCCGCTGAGGAACGAACTGGGCGAGGTCGTCGGGGTGCTCGGAACCTATGACGACATCACGGTGCGCAAACTCTCAGAGGAGAGCGAGCGGCGCGCCAAGCGTGCGCTGCGGGTGCTGGGCAGTTGCAATCTGGCGCTGGCCGAGACCCGTGACGAGCCGGATTTGCTGGAAACCGTGTGCCGCGCCTTGGTCGACTCCGGCGGCTACACCTTGGCCTGGATCGGCTGGGCCGAAGACGACGAGGAGAAAACCGTGCGGCCGGTGGCGCAGGCTGGCGACGTCGTGGGCTACCTGGACGGGATACGCATTTCCTGGGACGGCAACAGCCCCTACGGGCAGGGGCCATCGGGCCTGGCCATACGCCATGCGAGCACCCAGGTCAACCAGAACTGGCACGCCAGCCCGCTGACGGAGCCCTGGAAAGAGCGGGCGCTGCCCAGCGGCTTCAGCTCCTGCATCGCGCTGCCGCTGACAGGACTCAAGGGCAGCCGGGGCGTGCTCGTCGCCTATGCGTCCGAGACCGACGCGTTCGACCCCCAGGAGGTATCGCTGCTCGAAGAGCTGGCGCGCAACCTGGCGTTCGGCATCAAGGCAATGCGCGCGCGCGGCTTGCGCAAGGCGGCCGAGGATGCGAGCCGTGCCAAGAGTGCCTTCCTGGCCAACATGAGCCACGAGATCCGCACGCCACTGAACGCCATCATCGGCCTGAACGAGCTGCTGCTGCGCGACGCCAACACGCCGCAGCAAGTGGCACTCCTGACCAAGGCGGCCAACGCAGGGCAGCACCTGCTGGCCATCGCCAACGACATCCTCGACCTGTCAAAGATCGAAGCCGGCCAGCTGCATCTGGAAACCGCGGACTTTCAACTCGCAGCCGTTTTCGACCATGTGGCCTCCATCGTCGGTAGCTCGGCTCGCGACAAGGGACTGCAACTGACGGTTGACATCTCTGAAGCGCCCGGCTGGCTCCGGGGTGACGCCTTGCGCTTGCGCCAGGCCCTGCTGAACTTTGCCGGCAATGCCGTCAAGTTCACGCAGCGCGGCGCTGTCACGCTGCGCGCGCGCCTGCTGGAAGAGACCGATGGCGAGTTGCTGATGCACTTCTCGGTGCAAGACAGCGGCATCGGTGTCACAGCCGACCAGCTGGCTCGCCTGTTCCAGGACTTCGAGCAGGCCGACAGCAGCACCACGCGTCTTTACGGGGGCACCGGCCTGGGCCTGGCCATCAGCCGGCGGCTGGCGCTGATGATGGGTGGCGAGGCAGGCGCCGAGAGCGTGCCTGGCACGGGCAGCACGTTCTGGTTCACCGCCAGGCTGGGACGAGGCTCGGGCAGCGAGGCGGACAGTGCCGATGCGCGGTCCCCTCAGGTCGTCCAGGCGGATCACGACCAGGTGCTCACGCAGTTGCGCGAGCAACACGCTCAGGCGCGCGTGTTGTTGGTTGAGGACAACGAGGTCAACCTCGAACTGGCGATGTACCTGCTGGAAGACGCAGGGTTGTCGGCAGACACGGCCACTGACGGCCACGAGGCCGTGGAGCGGGCGCAGACGGTGGCCTACGACCTGATCCTGATGGACATGCAAATGCCGGTGATGGATGGGCTGACGGCCACGCGCGCCATCCGTGCGCTGCCGGGCGGCTCCACCGTGCCGATCGTGGCACTGACAGCCAATGCCTATGTCGAAGAACGCGACCTGTGCATGGCAGCGGGCATGAATGACTTCATCACGAAGCCGGTGAGCGCGAGCGCGCTGTATGCCTGCTTGCTGAAATGGCTGGGACAAGCGTCGAACTGACCCCTGAAGCCCGCCAAACGGATGCTTCCCCCTAAAGATTGGCTCGCACGGGCCGATCACGCGGCCATTGACCTTGCCGGTGCAGGGACACGAAGGCATGAAGGCGGGGCTTCCAGATGGATCACACGAGCGGCAACACCACAACCCTGGGCGGTTTCAACCCGACCCACGTTCACCCGTGGCGCGACTTCTTCCGGTACCACGGCCCATGGGCTCCGGGAGTGCGGCTGTTCAGGTCACTGCGCTTCAGGAGCAAGGCCTTTCTGATCTCCGCGATCCTCCTGGCTCCGGCGTTCGTGGTGGGCAGCGCCTACCTCAACAGCGTCCAGGACCAGGTTCAGTTTTCGATCAAGGAACGCCAGGGCGTGGCGGTGATGCAGCGCGTGCTGCCGGTGCTGCAGGCCCTGCTGGAAGTGCGCAACGCCACCCGATCGACGCTGGGCGACTACGACGCCACCCAGGACTACGCCGCCGCGCGCCAGAAATTCGACCAGTCGATCAAGGCCCTGGGTACTTTCCTGAAGGACAGCTCGGACCCGTTGCAACTCACCCCGCGCATTGAAGACCTTCAGGCGAAGTGGCAGGCCACGGCCTCGTCCAGGAACGGCGCCGACGAAAAGGGACGCACGGTGTTCGGCCCGGTGACCGAGGGCCTGATCAAGATCATCGAAAACGTGGGTGACGAGTCGAATCTGGTGCTGGATCCGGACCTGGACACCCTCTACATGATCAATGCGGTGTTCATGACGATGCCCAAATCCAGTGAGGATCTGGGTCAACTGTGGGGCTGGGGCACCTATGGACTGTCCAAGGGCGGCCTGGACAATCCCGAGCTCTACAAGAAATTCTCGGTCTGGAGCGCCGGTGCGGGCTCTGGCATTGACGCGGCCAAAAAGCTGTTCGGCCGCGCGATCGAGGTCAACCCGGGCTTGAAGGACCCACTGGATCTCAAGGGCTTTGACGTGGCGCTGAAGTTCCAGAAGATCGCCGATGTGACCGAACTCATCAAGGCCGCTGCCGAGCCCAAGGAGGTCTACGACCAGGGCAAGGATGCCTTGCGTGCCTACTTCTCGGTGTTCGACAAGGCGCTGCCGGTGCTCGACGACCTCATCCAAAAGCGCGTGAGCGCCCTGGAACTTGCACGCAACATCAAGGGCCTGATCGTGGTGATCAGCCTGCTGGCCGGGGTGTACTTCTTCTACTGCTTCTCGCTGGTGATGTCTGGCGGCTTGCAGGAAGTGGCGCGGCACCTCGACAACATGGCCGATGGCGATCTCACAGCATCACCTCGGCCCTGGGGCAACGACGAGGCAGCGCACCTGATGCTGTCTCTGGCGCGCACTCAGCAAGCCATGCGACAGATCGTGACCGATGTTCGAGCCCAATCGGAATCCATCGTGCAGGCCAGCCGCGAGATCGCCTCCGGCTCGATGGATCTGTCTCACCGAACGGAGCAGACCGCTGCCGAATTGCAGCAAACCGCCGCGTCGCTCGAGCAGATCAACTCGACGCTGGGCCACACGTCGGCGAACACCCAGAAGGCGGTCAACCTGGCCTCGGCCAACGAAGGCGACGCCGACAGTGGCGGCGGTGTGATCGCCAAGGCGATCGGCACCATGGGCGACATTCAGGCCGCTTCGGCGCGCGTGGGCGACATCATCGGCGTGATCGACGGCATTGCGTTCCAGACCAACATCCTGGCGCTGAACGCGGCGGTTGAAGCCGCGCGCGCCGGCGATCATGGACGCGGGTTTGCCGTGGTGGCCTCCGAAGTGCGCACCTTGGCGCAACGCTCGGCGTCTGCCGCTCGCGAGATCAAGAAGCTGATCCACGACACCGTGGAAAAGGTGGAAAGCGGAACCGCTGTGGTCGCCGGCGCGGGCGACGCCATGAAGAAGCTGGTGGTCGGTGCCAAGTCCATCAACCGGCTTTTGAGCGAGATCGCGGTCGCCGCCGAACAGCAAGGCCGCGGCGTCGAGCAGGTCGGCCACTCCGTGACCGGGCTCGACGAGATGACGCAGCGCAACGCCGCTTTGGTCGAGCAAACCGCATCGGCATCGACCGAACTCAGGCAGCGCGCCGAGAGCCTGGTGGAAGCGGTTGCGCGGTTCAAGGTCGACCGCTCCGAACTTCGCGTCGGGGCTTGAAGCGCACGCCGTCGACACCCTGACCGCCGCCGTCGCGTGCTCGCCGACGTGCAGCGGCTGAGTGCTGGCGGCCAGCCACAGGGAAAGACCCCGGCCGCTTCTTCACATCGCCCCTTGCGAGCGCAAACCCGACACAGTCGCTAAAGTGCTCGGGCCAAGGAGGTCGATGTGATGATCAAACGAGTCATAGACGGGACCGAGAAGTTCTTTCTCGTGCTGATTGCCGGATTCACCGTGGTCGCGATGGGCCAGGAAATCGTCTCGCTGTATGAACACGGCAAGGTGGCGCTGGAAGACCTGCTGCTGATGTTCATCTTTGCCGAGGTGCTCGGCATGCTCGGGGCGTTCTACACCAAGCAAAGCGACCTGATCACGCTGCCGCTGTTCATCGCGATGACCGCCTTGAGCCGCCTGATCGTGCTGCAAAGCAAGGAGACCGACCCGGTCGTCCTGATCTACGAAGGTGGCGCCATCCTGCTCATCGCACTGGCGTGCTGGCTGGTCAGCAAGATGCGCCCGTCGCGCTGATTCGGGCGCGTTGGCAAAAGAAACGGCCCGCATGCGGCGGGCCTGGTCAGGGGCTGGCGGCGATCACGCCGGCAGACGGCGTCTCGTCGCAGCCCCCAGCAGTCCCATTCCCCCGGTGAGGATCAACCATTGGGTGGCGGGCAAAGCAGCGCCTGCGCCGGATGCCTGTTGCACCGGCACCTCGACGAAGCGCGCGGCCTTGGCTCCAGATGCACTGGTCTTGCCTTGATCCAGGCCCGAAGCCTGAGCGACTGAAAGGGAGCCTGCCAACACCAGCGCTGCGAAAAATCGAATCTTGTTCATGGGGCTCTACTTCACGAAAAAAGGCTGCCGGAATACCAATGGTGTGCAAACCAAATCAACCCAAAACGGTACCGCTATGGTTGAACTTCAATGAGTCAGGAACAAGTCTGTCTGCATGGCCCATTCGGGCCGGTCCAGGCCCTGGGAGGGCCACTTAGAATCCAGCTCGAGCCTTGGCGCCAAACGGCACCGGCACCCTGAAAAACCGGGTACCGACCGGAGCCCCACCTCAGCTCACACCCCGCCACGGCCCGCTCAGGGCCGTTCCTGTTTCTGACACCACCTGCGCCGATGACCCTGCCGCCCACACCGATGGATGCGCCCGACGAGGGCGGATCGGTTGCCGCATCCAACACGCCGCGCCGGGCGATCAAGTCGTTCGTGCTGCGCGCCGGGCGCATGGGCAGCGGGCAGGTGCGCGCGATGGAAGAACTCGGGCCGGCCTATGTGCTGCCCTATGCCGCGCAGCCGCTGGACGCGGCGCAGGCGTTCGGGCGCAGCGCACCGGTGGTGCTCGAGATCGGCTTTGGCATGGGTGATGCCACCGCCGCCATCGCCGCGGCACTGCCCGACACCGACTTTCTGGGCGTGGAGGTGCACTCGCCGGGCGTGGGCGCGCTGCTCAAGCTGATCGGCCAACAGGGTTTGAGCAACATCCGCATCGTGCGGCACGACGCGGTCGAGGTGCTCGACCACATGATCGCGCCGGGCTCTCTGGGCGGCGTGCATGTATTTTTCCCCGACCCGTGGCACAAGAAGAAGCACAACAAGCGCCGTCTGATCCAGCCGGAATTCGTGGCGCGGCTGTGCACGCGGCTGGCAAGTGGCGGCTACCTGCACTGTGCGACCGACTGGCAGCCCTACGCCGAACAGATGCTCGAGGTGCTGAGCGCTGAGCCCGCACTGCGCAACACCGCCGAGGGCTACGCGCCGCGGCCACACTACCGGCCGCTCACCAAGTTCGAGCGGCGTGGCCTCAAGCTCGGCCACGGCGTGTGGGACCTGGTGTTCCAGCGGGTGTGACCGGCTGCACCGCCGGGTTTTCGTTATCGTGCTAGGGTTCCCACCAAGTCGCGACCTGCATCACGAAGCCCTCGTGGCCGTGGGTCCGCGCGAGCTTCACCCCCTCCCGTTTGCTGGCCCGAGATCCCTGACCATGATTGCTGCTCGCCTGAAATCCGTCTCCCAAGCCAGCTGCGGTGCTGCCGCGCTGATCGCGATGTTGCTGGCGGGCGGTTGCTCCAAGCCAGGCGCGCCAGCCGGCGGGCCGCCGGGAGCAGCACCGGTGTCGGTGGCAGCGGCCGCACAGCGCACGGTGGGCGACAACTACGAATTCACCGGCCGGCTCGAAGCCCCGCGCTGGGTTGAGGTTCGCCCGCGCATCGGCGGCACGATCGAGCGGGTGCACTTCAAGGACGGTGCGCGCGTGGCCGCCGGCGCGCCGCTGTTCACCATCGACCCCAAGCCCTACGAAGCCGAACTGGCGCGCGCGCAATCGCAGCTGGCCGCAGCGCGCTCGCGCGCCGAGCTGGCCACCCAGGACCTCGCCCGCGCCCAGAAATTGCTGGAGTCCAAGGCAGTGTCGCGCCAGGAATTCGACCAGCTCACGTCGGGCGCGGCCACCAGCACCGCCGACATACGCGCGGCCGAAGCGGCGCTGCACATCGCTCAACTCAACCTGGGCTACACCCAGGTCACCGCGCCGATCTCCGGACAGCTCTCGCGCGCCGTGCTGACAGAAGGCAATCTCGTCACGCCGCAAAGCGTGCTGACCACGCTGGTGTCCACGCAAACCGTCTACGCCTACTTCGACGGCAGCGAGCAGATCTTCCTGCAGTTGCGCAAGGGTGAACCGGGGCTGCGCGTGGTCCACATGGGGCTGGCCGACGAGGCCGGCTTCCCGCACGAAGGCCGCATCGACTTCATCGACAACCAGCTCAACGCGCAAACCGGCTCGATCCGCATGCGCGCCGTGTTCGACAACGCCCACGGGGATTTCACGCCGGGTCTGTTCGCACGGCTGCAGCTGGCCGGCGGCGTGCCGTACGCGGCCGTGCTCACACCCGAGCGGGCCATCGTCACCGACCAGAGCAAGAAGCTGCTGTTCGTGATCGGCGAAGGCAACGTGGCACAGCCGCGTGAGGTGCAACTCGGCACGCTGATGGACGGCATGCGCGTGATCACGCACGGCCTGAAGGCCGGGGAGATGGTGGTGGTGGATGGTCTGCAGCGGGTGCGCCCCGGCGCCCCGGTCACGCCGATCAAGGTCGAAACGGACGCGCGCGGCATGCCCATCGCGCCTCCGGCGCCGGGGGCGCCGCCCGCCGCGCCGGCAGCCGCCTCCGCCCCCGCGGTGCCCGCCTCCGCCGCGTCAGCCGCCTGAAGCCGCCACGATGAACATCTCGCGCTTTTTCATCGACCGGCCGATCTTCGCGGCCGTGCTGTCGGTCGTGGTCACGCTGGTGGGCACGATGGCCCTGTTCGTGCTGCCGATCTCCGAGTACCCCGAGGTCACACCGCCACAGGTGGTGGTGCGCGCGCAGTTCCCCGGCGCCAACGCGCGGGTGATCGCCGAGACCGTGTCCACGCCGCTTGAAGAGCAGTTGAACGGCATCGACGGCTTGCTCTACATGAGCAGCCTGGCCACGGCCGATGGCGCGATGACGCTCACGCTGAGCTTCAAGATCGGCACCAACCCGGAAGCCGCCGAAACCGCGGTGCAAAACCGCGTCACGCGTGCCACGCCGCGCCTGCCCGAGATCGTGCGGCAGATCGGCATCACCACCGAGAAAAGCTCGCCCAACCTGACCATGGTGGTTCACATGGTCTCGCCCGACAACCGCTACGACGCGCTGTACCTGCGCAACTACGCGGTGCTCAACGTGCGCGATGCGCTGTACCGCATTCCGGGCATGGGCTCGGTGCAGGCGTTCGGCTCGGGCGACTACGCCATGCGGGTGTGGCTTGACCCGCAAAAGCTGGCTGCGCGCAACCTGACCTCGGGCGACGTGGTGGCCGCGCTGCGCGAGCAAAACGCGCAGGTCGCCGCTGGCGTGGTCGGCAGCACGCCGGCGACCAAGGGCACCGAATTCCAGCTCGCCATCAACACCCAAGGGCGCCTGTCCACCGAAGAACAGTTCGCCGACGTGATCGTCAAGGCCGATCCGGTGGATCGCTCTTTGATCCGCATCAAGGACCTCGGGCGCGTCGAACTCGGCCCCAACACCTACTCGCTGGGCTCGCTGCTCAACAACAAGGAAGCCTCGGCGATCGCCATCTTTCAGGCGCCGAATTCCAATGCGCTGCAACTGGCCAGCGACGTGCGCGCCACCATGGCGCGGCTCAAGGCCGACTTTCCGGACGGCGTCGACTACGACATCGTCTACGACCCCACGCGCTTCGTGCAGACCTCGATCGAAAAGGTCATCTCCACGCTGATCGAAGCGGTGCTGCTGGTGGTCATCGTGGTGGTGGTGTTCCTGCAGACCTGGCGCGCTTCGCTGATCCCGTTGCTGGCCGTGCCGGTGTCCATCGTGGGCACCTTCGCAGTGCTGCTGATGCTGGGCTTTTCGATCAACACGCTCACGCTGTTCGGGCTGGTGCTGGCCATCGGCATCGTGGTCGATGACGCCATCGTGGTGGTCGAAAACGTCGAACGCAACATCGCCTCAGGGCTGAGCCCGCACGACGCCAGCGTCAAGGCGATGCAGGAGGTCTCCGGGCCGATCATCGCCATCGGGCTGGTGCTGTGCGCGGTGTTCGTGCCGCTGGCGTTCGTGAGCGGGCTGTCGGGCCAGTTCTACAAGCAGTTCGCCGTGACCATCGCGATCTCGACCGTCATCTCGGCGTTCAACTCGCTCACGCTGTCGCCCGCGCTGTGCGCCATCTTGCTGCAGCCGCACGACGCGCCCAAAGACCGCCTCACCCGCATCATCGACGCGCTGTTCGGCGGCTTTTTCCGCTGGTTCAACCGGTTCTTCAGCCGCAACGCGCAGCGCTACAGCGGCGTGGTGACCACCGCGGTGGTCAAGCGCAAGACGGTCTCGCTGGTGATCTACGCCGCGCTGCTGGGCGTGACAGTGTTCATGTTCACCAAGGTGCCCACCGGCTTCGTGCCGCAGCAAGACAAGCAGTACCTGATCGGCATCGCTCAGCTGCCCGATGGCGCGAGCCTCGAGCGCACCACGGCGGTCATTCGCCAGATGAGCGACATCGCCAAGTCAATCCCCGGCGTGCACGCCTCGGTGGCGTTTCCGGGATTGAGCATCAACGGTTTCACCGCGGCGTCCAACTCGGGCATCGTGTTCCTCACGCTCGATCCGTTCGAGCAGCGCAACACGCCCGAGCTCAGCGCCAACGCGATCGTGGGTCAGGTGAATCAGCGGCTGGGCGTGATCCAGGGCGCGTTCCTGTTCGTGCTCAACCCGCCGCCGGTCAGCGGGCTGGGCAACGCGGGTGGCTTCAAGCTGCAGTTGCAAGACCGCTCGGGCGCCGGCGAGGTCGCGCTCAACGGCGCGGTGCAGCAGCTCATGGGCCGCATCTACGGCAATCCCAACAGCTCGATCACCCAGGCCTTCAGCAGCTACCAGATCAACGTGCCGCAGCTGTTTGCCAACGTCGACCGGGTGCGCGCCAAGCAGATGGGCGTGAACCTCAACGACATCTACGACACGATGCAGACCTACCTCGGGTCGCTGTATGTCAACGACTTCAACCGCTTCGGCAAGACCTACCAGGTGATCGTGCAGGCCGATGCGGGCCACCGCGCCCGCGCCGAAGACATCGGCAACCTGAAGATCCGCAACCGCGCCGGCGAGATGGTGCCGCTGGGCGCCATGATGACGGTGGAGCCCACCTTCGGGCCGGCTGCCGTGGGCCGCTACAACAGCGCCTACGCCGCCGACTTCAACGGCGCGGCCAAGCCTGGTTTCAGCTCGGGCGAGGCGCAAGCCGAGATGGAAAAGATCCTCGCTGAAACCCTGCCGCGCGGCATGGGCTACCAATGGACCGACCTGGTCTACCAGGAAAAGATCGCCGGCAACACGATGATCGTGATCTTCCCGCTGTGCGTGCTGCTGGTGTTTCTGGTGCTGGCGGCCACCTACGAGAGCTGGGTGCTGCCGCTGGCCATCATCCTGATCGTGCCGATGTGCATCCTGAGCGCCGTGATCGGCGTGTGGGGCAGCGGCTTTTTCGGGCAACCGGCCGACAACAACATCTTCACGCAGATCGCCTTTGTGGTGCTGGTCGGGCTGGCGTGCAAGAACGCCATCCTGATCGTCGAGTTCGCCCGCGAGCTCGAGTTGCAAGGGCGCACGCCGGTGCAAGCGGTGGTCGAGTCGTGCCGGCTGCGGCTGCGCCCGATCCTGATGACCTCGATCGCCTTCATCGCCGGCGTCATTCCGCTGGTGCTGTCGAACGGCGCAGGCGCCGAGATGCGCCGCGCCATCGGCATCGCGGTGATGAGCGGCATGATCGGCGTGACGGTCTTCGGCCTGGTGCTCACGCCGGTGTTCTATGCGCTGTTGCGCAAATTTTGGCCGGCGAAGCTGCATCACGCAGGGCGTGATCCCTCACACGTCGTCGCTGCCGCATCGGGAGACAGCCATGCGTGAGGCCCTTGCCCGCCTGACCCGGCGCCCGATGCTCATGGGCACGCTGGCGATGGCCCTGTCGGGTGCCGGATGCACCGCCGTGGGACCGGACTACAAAACGCCGGCCGCCAAGCTCGACGCCGGCTTCATCGGCGCCGGCGCGACCGTGCTCAACGTGCAACCGGTGGGAGCCGACATCGCCACGTTCTGGCGCGGCTTCAACGACGCCGAGCTCAACACGCTCATCGAGCTGGCCTTGAAAGCCAACGGCGATGTGCGCATCGCTCAGGCCCGGCTGCAGGAAGCCAGTGCCGCGCGCAGCGAGGTCGACGCGTCCACCTTGCCGCAAATTGACCTTCAAGCGGGTGCGTCGCGCTCGATCTCGCCGCCGAACCCGTCGTTCAACCTGAGCCGCACCAAGCGCACCGGGTCGGCCTACAACACCGGCTTTGTGGCCAATTGGGAGCTGGACTTCTTCGGCCGCGAACGCCGGGCCAAGGAATCGGCCGCCGCGCAGCTCAGCGCCAGCGAAGCCGGCCTCGGTGCCGCGCACACCAGCGTGGCCGCCGAGGTGGCGCGCAACTACCTCGAACTGCGTGGACTGCAGCGCCGGCTCGAGCTCACGCAATCGGCGTTGAGCAACCAGCGTGAGTCGCTGGCCATCGCCGAGGCCCGAGTGGACGCCGGCCGCGGCACGCAGCTCGATCTGGAACGCGCTCGCACCCTCACTGCCAACACCGAAGCCGCGCTGCCCGCGCTGCAAGCGGGCATCGACCTGGGCATCTACCGTCTGGCCACGCTCAGCGCGCAGCCACCGGCGGCCTTGCGCGCCCGGCTGATCGTACCGGCCGCGCTGCCCACCTTGCCACTCACCGACCTGGCCAGCCTGCCCGTGGGCACGCCCGTGCAATGGATGGCGCGCCGGCCCGACGTGGCCGTGGCCGAGAGGCGCCTGGCCGCTTCCACCGCCGAGATCGGCGTGACCACCGGCGAGCTGTACCCCAGCATCAGCGTCAATGGCCTGCTCGGCCTGGCCTCCACGCGATTGAGCAACCTAGGCACGCGCGACTCGCAACGCTTTGTCGCGGGTGCCACGTTCTCGTGGACGCTGCTCGACTTCGGACGCATCCGAGCGCGCATCGCCGCCAGCGAAGCCCGAGCCCAGCAAGACCTGGCCGCCTACGAGCAGACGCTGGCCACCGCGCTGGAAGAAACCGAAGGCGCGTTTGCACAGTTCAGCCGCAGTGCACAGCAGCGCGACAGCCTGTCTCGCGCCGAAGCCAGTTCGGGCGAAGCCACCCGCCTGGCCCGCCTGCGCTTTGAAGCCGGCGTGACCGACTTCCTGGCCGTGCTCGACGCCGAGCGCGAGGCGCTGTCGGCGCGGGATGCGCTGGCTCAGGCGGATGTGGCGCAGGCCACGTCGCTGGTGGCGGTGTACCGGGCGCTGGGGGGCGGCTGGGCGCGGTGACGGGGGTTTCGCCTCCCCGCGAGGGGGCTTTTTCGCTTCCCGCGTGGGGATCTCGTTGGGCGAGAGCCCGCCGGTCTTGCTTGCTGCAGCGCTGGTTCTCTGGGCGAGAGCCCGCCGGGTTTCGGCCCGGCTGCCGAGTGGCTTTCTTCTGCTGGCCCAGAAGAAAGTCACCAAAGAAGAGGGCCCCAACACCAGCCGATTTGAGTCGCTCGCTTCGGCCACACGCCTACTTCAGCGGCTCTGGCTCGAGAACATTCAGCGAGCTACTTTGGCGGTGACCTCGCTCACGCTCAGTCGCTCAAGTTCGCTGCGCCTCGACCCTTTGGGTCCACGGCTGCGGAGCATGCGGGGGTGGGGGCTGCAAGCCAAGAACCAACAGGCGCAAGCCACAAACCGTAGTCCGTGGCGTTGACCGCGCCGCGGCCAAGGCAAAGCCTGTCGCCGCCGCGTCCAGTTCTCAGTGAACGTTCTCGTGCAGCGTCCTCAGCAGTGCGCCTGTGGCCGAAGCGAGCCAGCCAAATGGGCTGGTGTTCAGGCCCTTTGCTTTGGTGACTTTCATTTGGGCCAGCAAATGAAAGTTACCCGCCCGCCGGGGCGGATCCCGGCGCGGTCTTACGCAGAGAGACACCCACGCGGGAAGCGAAACACCCCCCGCGCGGGCAGCGCAAAGGCACCGCCCCACCCTCCCCGGCCAGACAACCTGACAGCCCCGGTGGCCAACGCCGTGCCCAGCAGGATCACGGCGCAACCGGCCACCATGTGCCACGTCAGCACCTCCCCCAGAAACACCCGCCCCCACAGCATGGCGAAGGCCGGGATCAGGAAGGTCACGGCGATCGTGCGGGCCGGGCCGACG
>CANBSV010000077.1 GCA_947372225.1 Burkholderiales bacterium
CAGGTGCTCAGTGCCGATCAGTTGCCCATCAAGCTCACTGCGCACAGCCCGTGCTTCCGTTCCGAAGCCGGCAGCGCCGGGCGCGACACGCGCGGTCTGATCCGCCAGCACCAGTTCGACAAGGTCGAGATGGTGCAGATCGTTCACCCCGATCACAGCGAAGCGGCTCTTGAAGAAATGGTCCGTCAGGCCGAGACCGTGCTGCAGCGCTTGGGCCTGGCCTATCGCGTGTTGCTGCTGTGCAGCGGCGACATGGGATTTGCGTCGAGCAAGACCTACGACCTCGAGGTCTGGGTGCCCGCGCAAAACACTTACCGCGAGATCAGTTCGTGCTCGAACTGCGACACCTTCCAGTCGCGCCGCATGCAGTCGCGCTACAAGACCGCACAGGGCAAGAACGAGCTCTTGCACACACTCAACGGCTCGGGTGTGGCCGTGGGGCGCGCCTTGGTGGCGGTGCTTGAAAACCACCAGAACGCCGATGGATCCATCAACGTGCCACCCGCGCTTCGGCCCTACATGGGCGGTCTTGAGGTGCTGAAACCGTGAGCGCCAGGGCCTGCTGCGAATGACCCTGCGATAGAATCTGCGGTTCCGGTTTTGACCAACCGGCAGCATTCAAAGATGCTGGAGCGGTGGCAGAGTGGTCGAATGTACCTGACTCGAAATCAGGCGTTCCGAAAGGAACCGAGGGTTCGAATCCCTCCCGCTCCTCCAGTCAGACAGAGCCCTTCCCAGTGAAGGGCTCTTTTTTTGGCCGAGCCCCGCACAGCGCGGGCCTGCGGGCGGTGCCGCAGTCTCTGCTCGAGCATCACAGGCCACTTTTCGAGGCAGATGGTCGCCATTGCCGTGGGCATTCTCTGCCGCTGTTTGCGGCGGTACCGATAGCCCTGGTGGCTCTGGCTCAGAAGCGACAAGGCCCGCGCTTGCGGGCCTTGGATCGATCGGTGATCGGACCTCCGCACTCAGCCACTCATGCCCAGAAGCACCCGCTGAGCCTCCCACCCCTCGGGCAGCGGCGCCATGTCCATCAGCCGATCAGCCGTCAGGTCCAGCGGATGATCCCCGCGAACGATGCGCTGCACCAGATCGGGCGCCAGGAATGCCAAGTACATCACCCGCGTCACATAGGAGCCCGAGATCTGCTCTTCGAGCGCGAGAGCCTGAACGCCATCACATCGCCCCGAGCTCAGACGATCGAACCAGTCGTGCGCCTTCGCGATCAAGCCCACCAGCTTCGCGTCTACACCGCGCGCTGCCGGCTGCTCACCCTGCGCACCCACGATCAATCGAACCGCCATGCCGCAGCGCTTCAGTTGCACCGGTACGCGGATCAAGGCGATCCCGTCATCCCCCGAATTCGCAGCGTCTGGAGTTGACCAAAGTGCTCCCACCTTCAGCGCGATCTCGATCGACGCCTTGAACACCGTCACCTTGCTCACAAGGCGCGCCAGCAACTCCAGCTTCTTAGAGTTCGATGCAGTCGCTAGATCGTTCGCCAGCGCTGCGGCTGTGTGCAGCCGAGCCAGCGCCACATCTGCTTCGATCGGCCCCATCGCGTCCATGACTCTGGACCGATCCTTCAAGAACCCCGCGACCGCATCGATCACCGCGCTCTCCAGTTCTTGCGCCGGCAACCGCAGCCGCGCCGCACCGCCATCACTCGGTGTCTGGTCGATGTAGTACCGGTACCGCACCGATCCCTTCTTCGCGTGTGTGGGTGTCAGCCGGTTCCCCGACTCGCCAAACACCAGCCCCGTCAGCAGACTCGGCTCGGTCGACTTCACCCGCCGGCGGTGCACGCGCATATTCGCCTTCATCTGTTCTTGCACCTCTTGCCAGGTTGCTCCATCCACGATGGCCGGGTGCTGCCCCGCGAACACCGCGCCCTTGTGCACGATCTGCCCGATGTACACCGGGTTGGCCAGGATCCGGTAGATGTGTCCGCGGCTGAATGCCTGACCTCCTGCCGCATCCGAGCGACGTGTCACCCGCTGCGGCGTCACCCAGCCCCGTCGGGCCAGCTCCACCACCAGCGGTTGAACACCACCCAGTTCCAGATAAAGCCGGTACATCTCGCGCACCTGAACTGCACGCGGCTCATCGATCGCCAGCGTGCGCTCGTTGGGCACATAGCCCAGTGGCGCCATCCCACCCATCCACAAGCCCTTGCGCTTCGATGCAGCGATCTTGTCGCGGATGCGCTCTCCCGTGACTTCGCGTTCGAACTGCGCGAACGACAGCAACACGTTGAGCGTCAAACGCCCCATCGAGCTCGTCGTGTTGAACGCCTGCGTCACCGATACGAACGACACCTCGTGTGCATCGAAGAGTTCCACCATCTTCGCGAAGTCCGCCAGCGAGCGGGTCAGCCGGTCCACCTTGTAGACCACCACGATGCGCACACGCCCTGAGGCCACATCGCCCAACAATCGCTGCAGACCCGGGCGTTCCACATTGCCTCCAGAAAAGCCCCCGTCGTCATAGGCACCCATCGACACCCAGCCCTGAGTCTTCTGACTCAGGATGTACGCCTCACACGCTTCGCGCTGTGCGTCCAGCGAATTGAAGCCTTGTTCCAGACCCTCCTCGGATGACTTGCGCGTGTAGACCGCACATGGCAGCACCGCCTTCGAGCTCACGAGCGCAGCCCAAAAAACCGTGGCCCCGACCACGAGGTTCCCGTGATCGCGCGGGAGATCGCGGTGAGGCTGCGCCAGGTCTGGCCCGAGTACTCGAACCCGTCGGCCACCACCGTCACATGGTGTGTGTGACCTTGCCACTCACGCAGCAGGCGCGTGCCTAGCGCGAGCGACACCGCAGGCGCCGCACAAACCAGCGAGCGGCGCAACCCGCGAACCAGCCCATCAGCCCGGCCCGCGCCAGCCTGGGCTTGCAGCTGGATGCGCCAAGCCACGGCACCGCGCAGCAAGGTGACCCGAGCACGCAGCGGGGCAGGGTGGCCGAACACCTCAGCCCAGCGCTCGACCAGACCCGAGCGATCCATCGCTGCCAACTCGGCGAGCGACTCAGTCACCGTCATGCCGCGGCAGTCACGATGCGGTAGCAGCGCGAACCTGATCCCGAGCCCGAATCACACACCACATTCAGCCCCAGCCGCTTGCGCAGCACCCCGCTGATCGCGCCGCGCACTGTGTGCGCTTGCCAGCCGGTGAGCGCCATCATCTGCTCGAGCGTGGCGCCGGATGAGGCGCGCAGCAGCGAGACCAAGCGAGCCTGCTTGCTGGTGCCTGCTGAGGACTCAGGCGGAGGGGATGGGGCGACGGGTGGCGCTGCAGTGACCTCGGTGCGGCTGCGCCGCGCGGGCTTGGGCATCGGAGCCGATACAGCGGCCCCGACCACCTTGTGGGCCGCCGTGGTGTGTCTCCCAATAGTCCTCGCAGCCGTCACCGGCAACACCGGTACGTCTACCTTTGGCCTGGGCTCGGCCTTAGCTGTTGATTTCCATCTAGAACTGATCCACTGAGCGAGCTGATTTCCATTTAAAGCTGACCCACGCAAGAACCCTAACCTGCTGCATTGAGTGGCAGGGAGCAATAGGAGTGATTGACGTGGCGACACTGAGTGTCATCAGGAGGTGGGCCCTGCGCGAGCAGTTGTCCATCCGCGAGATAGCCCGACGCACCGGCCTGTCTCGCAACACCATCAAGAAGTACCTGCGTGCCGGCGCTGTGGAGCCCCGGTACGCCAAGCGCATCAGCCCGAGCAAGCTCGACGCGTTCGCGCACAAGCTTGCTGGCTGGCTCAAGAGCGAGGCGGGCAAGTCGCGCAAGCAGCGTCGAACGTTGAAGCAGATGCACGCCGACCTCGTTGCGCTCGGCTTCGACGGTTCCTACAACCGCGTGGCCGCCTTCGCGAGAGCGTGGACAGCGCAGCGGCACGAGGCCGAGCAGACCACCGGCCGTGGCATCTACGTGCCACTGAGCTTTGGCGCCGGGGAGGCGTTCCAGTTCGACTGGAGCGAGGACTGGGCAGTCATTGCCGGCGAGCGCACCAAGCTGCAGATCGCGCACTTCAAGCTCAGCCACAGCCGGGCCTTCTTGCTGCGAGCCTACCCGCTGCAGACGCACGAGATGCTGTTCGACGCGCACAACCACGCCTTCAAGGTGCTGGGCGGTGTTCCCCGGCGCGGCATCTACGACAACATGCGCACCGCCGTCGACAAGATCCGACGCGGCAAGGAGCGCGACATCAACGCGCGCTTCCAGGCCATGGTCAGCCACTACCTGTTCGAAGCCGAGTTCTGCAACCCGGCCTCGGGCTGGGAGAAGGGGCAGGTCGAGAAGAACGTGCGCGATGCACGGCACCGACTGTGGCAGCCCACGCCAGCGTTCCCGACACTCAATGCATTGAACGACTGGCTGGAGCAGCGCTGCAAGGCGCTGTGGGCCGAGATCAGCCACGGCAAGCTGCCTGGCACCGTGGCCGATGTATGGGCACAGGAGCGGGCCTTGCTGATGCCCGTGCCCCGTGCCTTCGACGGCTTCGTTGAACACACCAAGCGTGTCTCGCCGACCTGCCTGGTGCACTTCGAGCGCAACCGCTACAGCGTGCCGGCATCGTATGCAAACCGGCCGGTAAGTCTGCGCGTCTACGCGCATCGGCTGGTGGTGGCCGCAGAAGGCCAGCTCATTTGCGAGCACGTGCGCATCATCGACCGTCGTCACGACACAGCCGGTCAGACCGTCTACGACTGGCGCCACTATCTGGCGGTTCTGCAGCGCAAGCCCGGGGCGTTGCGCAACGGCGCGCCGTTCAGCGAACTACCCGAGGGGTTCCGCCGACTGCAGGCGGCACTGCTCAGGCAGCCCGGGGGTGACCGGGAGACAGCAGAGATCTTGGCGCTGGTGCTGCACCACGACGAACAGGCCGTGCTCGCCGCCGTGGAGCTGGCACTGGAAGCTGATGTGCCGACCAAGACGCATGTGCTTAACGTGCTGCACCGGCTGCTCGATGGCAAGCCGTGCGCCTCACCGGTGACCGCGCCACAGGCGCTGCGTCTGGTCAACGAGCCGCAGGCCGACGTGCTGCGCTACGACACGCTGCGCACCAAGGAGCGCTGCCATGCGTCATGACCCTGCGAGTGCGGCTCTGGTGATCATGCTGCGTGAGCTGAAGATGCACGGCATGGCGCATGCCGTGGCGGAGCTGGCCGAGCAAGGTGCCCCGGCCTTCGAGGCCGCGCAGCCGATGCTGTCGCAGCTGCTCAAAGCGGAGATGGCCGAACGCGAGGTGCGCTCGGTGGCCTATCAGTTGAAGGTGGCTCGCTTCCCGGTCTACCGGGACCTGGCGGGCTTCGACTTCGCGCAAAGCGAGGTGAACGAAGCGCTGGTGCGTCAGCTGCATCGCTGCGAGTTCATGGAGCAGGCCCATAACGTGGTGCTGGTGGGCGGGCCGGGCACGGGCAAGACGCATCTTGCGACTGCGCTCGGGGTGCAGGCCATCGAGCATCATCACCTGCGCGTTCGGTTCTTCTCGACGGTCGAGCTGGTCAATGCGCTTGAGATCGAGAAGGCCAACAATGGCAAGGCCGGGCAGATCGCGCACCGGCTGGCGTATGCCGACATGGTGATCCTCGATGAGCTGGGCTACCTGCCGTTCAGCGCGTCGGGCGGCGCGCTGCTGTTCCATCTGCTGTCCAAGCTCTACGAGCGAACCAGCGTGGTGATCACGACCAACCTGAGCTTCAGCGAGTGGGCCAGTGTGTTCGGCGATGCGAAGATGACCACAGCCCTACTGGACCGCCTCACGCATCATTGCCACATCCTGGAGACTGGCAACGACAGCTACCGATTCAAGAACAGTTCAGCCCAGCCCAACCAACCAAAGAAGGAGTCCAAAACCAAGAAGTTATCCACAACGTGAGCCCGCGGGGCTCGATTACGGGTGGGTCAATATTGGATGGAAACAGCGGGTCAGGATTGCGTGGAATTCAACACGAAATTAATGCAAGTCGACGTGTCTTCTGTTAATCGTTCTGTTTTCACGGTCAACGAGTCATCAAATATTACAGATAGATTTATCTCACCATCCAAATTCAGCAGAACTGGAAAACCCTGAGCGCGATCTGCATCCCGTCCTTCGCCGTAGCCCCGGACGCCCCCGAGGTAACAGAGCCCACCATCACTTGGTGTTTTCAAAAGTGCGCTAATCGCGGCCTTCAGCTCATCAAACAGGTCCCGGGAATCCACATCTTCAGTTTTTTCTGCCGGATCCGGTACAAGTCTATTGACGTTGTGCATCTCATAGAGCGGCACCGGATACATGAAATCACTGGATAGTTTCCAGCTGATCAGTGATCCCTCCGACATCGGCTTGCTGGGTTCGATGAACAAGTGGCCAGATTGATCCGACCCAGAATCGCTCCTATCAAGCCACGGCGAAAAATCGGGAAAAAAATCACTCGGTTTGCTGACGGTTTCCTCAATTGGGATGACCCTCAAAAGCACGCCTTTACTGAAATCCGAATCAAACGCCAGATCGACAATATCAAAAGATTCCTTGGCCTTTCCCACCAGCCCCCAAATCTGAAGTAATGAATTTCCGAAATTGAAACTTAATAATTTCCCGGCCTGTTCAAGGTTGATCTGAATAATGGGTTGCATATGCAGTCCATCCACACCCCCGGTGGGCCAAGGGTAAGCGTCACTTGTAAAAGGGAAGCCCCCAAGCAGGTCCGCCGTACGGTGCCTGTGGGAAGAGCGATCTTGTGGCTTGAAGGTTGGCGTCGCGAAGGGTCGGCCTTCTTTTTCATAAATTTGAAGAGCCTCTTTAACTTCCAGGTACTCGATATCCTTCAAGGCCCTTTTAATTTCTTTTCTCATTTCGCAAATCCATATTTTTTCGGTCAGGATCAATCGTATTCAATCCAAGATGTTCCTAGCGGTGTGACATTGGAGGGCCTAGGGTCATAGCTTTTGCAGCGTTGAGTCACGCCGGGCGCACATGTATAGCAATCGGCTGATGGCCGTATCGAACTGTGAAGGGAAATGGCGTGTCAGGGCCTTGGTAGCCAGCTCGAACTCGCCCAGCTGACGCAGAACCTCGGCGCGCATCAACTGGTCGATCGGCTCGGCGGTATCCAGTAGCCCCATCAGCGCGCGCATGTTGTGGTGACGTGTTTCGACGGCTTCGGGGCTGTCTTTGCCCACTGTCGGCGATGACCCGCGGTGCTGATCATTACCTCGCCACCAAGTGAAGAGTCGGGCGTCCTTGGCCTTATCGGGTTGGGCTGCGATCAGCTGCTCCAGGGCCGCAACATATTGGTTCTCTTCGGGCTCGACAAGACGTGCAGCTGATGTCCAGGTGGGGTCGATCGACTCACTGTCCGATCCCCACGGCGAGTACTCGCCGACCTCAGTGGCTGACTCAAGCCAGAAAACACCGCTGCAGCCTCCGCAGCGAACCACGCTCGGTGTGTCGGGCAGCATGGGCGCCACTCGCCGACCATCCGTGTAGTACACCGCTCCGAAGGTGTTGCCGGAGGCGATGGTCGGGTAGGCGCCGAGTTGGCTGCACGATGGGCAGCGGACGACGTGGGTTGGGCCTGGGGTCATGGGAGCCTCCTCGGGTTTGATGTCTCGATGCCGTCGGTGAGGACGGACATGGAGGATCCCAGTCGGGAAGCTCATGGGGTGAGCCTGGTGTGAAGTCATTCGCCCGGTAGTGTGGCAACCTAGGTCAGTTGTCGGTCGGTGCCAACACCAGGGAGCCACTGGGTTGGCAGTCCCATTCCCTGATATTTCCCTGTTCCGCGTTTCGGGAAAATCCCCCAACCGCCCGTAACCCGTTGATTTACCTGCAGGTAAGGGCGCCCAAACACGCTCTGGTGCCCGACTACCGCGCAAATTCCCTGCAAATTTCCCTGTTAACTGGCCCCGCACCGAGACCGGTTCGCTCGTGACTGCTTCCACCTCCAGTCAGACAGAGCCCTTCCCAGTGAAGGGCTCTTTTTTTGTCCGAGCCCCGCACAGCGTGGTCCTGGTCGCCCAAGCGAAGCCACGTAGAACCATCTGACTGCAGTCCGGCAGGGTGAACGCCTATTTGCCTGCGACAGCCAGCAATGCCTTGGGATTGGTCCGGGCGATCGTGAGCAGCGTGCGTGCTGCGCCGCTGGGTTGCTTGCGGCCTTGCTCCCAGCCCTGAAGCGTCCGAACCGACACGCCGAGCAGGGCGGCAAACTGGCTTTGAGACAGGCCGGTCTTTTGGCGTGCCTCGGTTGCGGGCGAGAAGACGACCTGCGTCTTTCCGGCCGTCATTTCGCGAATGGACTCCAGGAGCTCGGCTCCAAGATCGCGTGTGGCCTCGTAGGCGGCGAGTTCCTTGGCGCTGAGAGGTTGTTTACGGTTCGAGTGCACGGCGAATCTCCTTGAGTACAGGTCCGCTCAGGTTGTCGGTCTTGGCCTTGGCGTACAGGGTGAGCAGCACGATTTCTTCTTCTTGGTTCTTCACGAAGTAGATGACGCGAACGCCGCCGGACTTGCCCGTCCCCTGCCGCTTCCAGCGCACCTTGCGCACGCCGCCAGACTCTGGAACCACAACCCCAGCCTCGGGCTCTGCGGCTAGAAAAACCGCGAACTCGGCTCTCTCATCTTCGGACCAATAAAGTGGCCACTGCCGCTGAAAGAGGGGAGTCTCGACAACCGTGAGCATAGGCGAAATATACGCCTAAGGCGCATGAGCGTGCTGCCGGTATCCGGTCTGGACAACCGGGAAAGAAACCGCCCCGCAACACCGGCTCCGGTGGATTTCCCCGTCCTCGTTGCAATCAGTGTCGATCGGGCTCAAAGACTGCGGGGTGACGGGATGACCGGAACCGTGGCTCAGGTTTCGGTCGGCGCCAACACCGAGCAATAACCGGGTTGGCCGTCCGATTCCCTGATATTTCCCTGTTCCGTGTTTCGGGAAAATCACCCAACCGCCCGTAACCCGTTGATTTGTCGGCAGGTGAGGGCGCCAAAACACCCTCTAGCGCTCGATTCCCCCGAAAATTCCCTGCAAATGTCCCTGTTAACAGGCCCCGCACCGAGACCGGTTCGCTGCTGACTGCTTCCACCTCCACTAAGTCCTTGATTTTAAAGGAATGTGTTGTTTTCGTAGGGATCGAAAGGCTGCAAATTCTGCAGCCTTTTGTCTTTCTCTGTACGGGTGTTTTTGACTTTCAGGGCAACCTCGGCGGTAGCCGGAGTTCAGAGACTTTCCGGTGGGGAACTCTTTAAAGGACGTGCCGGGTTACTTCATTTGGGGACCGAGAGTTTGTGGATCGCTCCCCCTCCACTATCTGAGCTTACTGGTGCGGGCCGTGCAAGATGATGGCGCCGCACTTCGCCCGGGCCGCCGAGCAATTGCCTCACGTGCGATTCGTCAAGGTCGACACCGAAGCCAACCCGCAAGCCAGTGCTCGCAACCAGATCCGCAGCATCCCCACGCTGATCCTGTATCGCGGCGGCAAGGAGGTGGCGCGCCAGTCAGGCGCCATGGCCTCTGCCGACCTGGTCCGCTGGATTCAGTCCAAACTTGGCCCGGGCTGAGCGGGTCGTTGATCACGGCTGCGAGAAAACGTTTGCCTGTGACGCCTGCGGCGACCTGAATTTCCTGAAAGCGAAGCGATGAATCCCAATCTCCACGCGCCATTGATCGACGACGAACTCGATGTCCTGGCCGAAATGGTGCCGCTGTCCGGCTTGCACATCATCGAACTGGGGTGTGGCGCCGCTGCGCTGGCGCGCGCGCTGCTGGCGCGGCATCCTCAGTGCGAGGTGACCGGCCTCGAGGTCGACGAGCGCCAGCACGCGAAGAATCTGGCGACACCTCAGGCGGGGCTGCGGTTCATTGCTGCCGGTGCGCAGTCGGTGCCTTGCGCCGACGCCAGCTTCGATCTCGCGCTGATGCTGAAGTCGCTGCACCATGTGCCGATCGACTTGATGGCGCAGGCGCTTGGGGAGGTGGCCCGCGTGCTGCGCCTCGGCGGTCACTTGTACGTGTCAGAGCCTGTCTATGACGGGCCGCTGAACGACCTGATCCGGCTGTTCAATGACGAAGGCACGGTGCGCGCGGCCGCTCAATCGGCGCTCGACGCTGCGCTGCTCACCGGCGCCTGGGCGCAAGTGACCCAACGCCACTTCGACATGCCCGTGCGATTCGCCGACTTTGCCGATTTCGAGCGACGCATGATGCGCCCCACGTTCGCCGATCTCCAGGTCGACGATGTGAAACTGGCCGAGGTGCATGCTGCGTTCGAATCGCGGGTCGCCGTGCACGGGACGGATTTCACCCGGCCCATGCGTGTACGTCTGCTTCGCCGACGGTGACCAAAGTCACTGATTGTTGTCAACCTCGACGAGTGACCACGCGCACGGCCAGTTCAAGCCGGCTGCTTGCGTGCAACTTGTCCATGATTCGGCTGACGTAGTTCTTGACGGTCCCTTCCGCCAGGAACACTGCGGACGCGATTTGCTTGTTGCTCATTCCCTGGGCCAGCAAGTCAAGGATGCGGGACTCCTTGTCCGTCAGCACCTCATCACGAACTGATGAGGCAGGCAATCCGGTTGGTGGGTTTTGGGCCGTGGTCGAAGTGGTCATCGAGCCATTCAGCATCGCGGGTTCGATGTCGTCGAGCAATGTCACCGGCGGCCTGGCCGCCAACGTGCGGAACTGCTCCATCACCTTGCGGGCGATCGATGGCGAAAGCCGCGATTCACCGCGGTGGACCGATCTGATCGTCTCCAAGACGTCGGCTTCCGAAGCATCTTTCAAAAGGTACGCTTGCGCTCCGGCCCGAATGGCTTCGAAGACGAGTTCATCGTCGTCGAAAGTGCTGAGCACCACGATGCGCGCACCGGGCAGTCGGGCGGTGATTTCGCGTGTGGCTACCACTCCGCTCGCACGGGGCATCTGCAGATCCATGATGATCACATCGGGTTCGGTCGCCAATGCTTGGTCAATGGCGTCCAGACCATCCGCCGCCACGCCGACCACTTCAAGGCCGCTCTCCGCCGAGAGCATCATCGCCAGGCCGCGACGGATCAGCGGCTGGTCATCAACAATCAGCAAGCGAATGGTGCGCTCACGCGAGTCGTCCTCAGCAGCGGTCATTCTTCGGGCCTGGCATCCAACGGTCCATCCGGTGCCACGGGCGACGGCCAGTTCAGACGGCTTTGCAACTCACCAAAGAGGGGGGAGGGCAGCCGTGAAGCGAGAAATCTCAGCATGCTGCCGACGGCAACCGTTGCTTGCCTCGGTGGCAGTTGTGCGGAGCGGCTCACTGCGTCGATCAACTCGTCCATCATGTCCATCGGGCTCACACATGGTGATCAATACAAACTCGTGCTCCGAGGCTAGTCCCACATGCCGGCACGCACAAGAGTGACATCGGACACATGCATGTCATGACCTTCGGGACTCACGAAGCCCGAGATCGCGATGAACGATGAAATCATGAGCTTCTTAAGGCAACTCAATCCAAAGTTGCACATTGCCGCGGCCATCGGTTGGGCGGTGTTTCTGGTCGTGACGCTGGCCGCTTTGTTGACGGCCGATCTCGCGGCCACCGAGGCCGAACAGCGTGCTCGCGTTGATGCCGAAGGCCTGCTTGCCGAGTTCGCCACTCAGGTTCGCGACGCCTTGTCGATGCAACTTGAAACCCGCCGCTCGCTGCTGCAGGCCACTGCTGCGCAGGCCGTCGCCCAGAGCGACCCAAGCCCCTCGGCCATGCTGCGAAATCTCGAAGCGATTCATGGCCGCTTTCCCGAATTTGACTGGATGGGGGTGGTGAACGGAGATGGCCGTGTGCTGGCCGGGACCGCTGGTCGACATGTGGGAGATGACGTTGCGGCATCTGCCTGGTTTCAGAAAGGGCGCCAGCGTCCATTCGTCGGTGAAGTCGGCGCCTCGTTGCTGTCTGGCCCCAGGCTTCCAGCGGATAAGCCGCTTCAGCTTTTGATGGTGCACATGGCAGTGCCCCTGAAATTGCCGGCGGGCCAGGGAGACGGCGTGATGGTGGCCCAGGTTTCGTGGGCATGGGTTGATGCGGTTCTGGTCAAGATGCAAAGCGCTTTGAACGCACGACGGCAAGTCGAAGTGATGTTGGCGGACCGAGATGGCACCGTGCTGTCGGGTCCGTCGGCATGGCTTGGACGCAGGATCGATGCCGCCAGCGACTTCACGGAAGGCGGCAAATACGTCGCAGGGACTCGAACTCAGCTCCGTCTTGCCGATGGGTTGGGACTGGGGTGGACTGCCATCGTCCGACAGCGATCCGAATCCGCCCTCGCGCATGTGCGCGCCACACGTCGCACGGTGTTTCTGATCGTCTTCGTCGCAGGTGTGCTTTCCGCGGGCGCTGCGGTTTGGGCCACTCGCATCCTGATGCGCCGCCTGACCACGTTGGCGACCGCCGCGGAGGCGGTGCAGCGGGGCCAGCAACGCACGCTGTCGGCACCCCCTGGAGCCGATGAGGTGAGCCGCATCGGCGCGACCCTGGCGCAGGTGGTGGGCCGCCTGCAGACGGAGAAGCAGGCGCTGCAAACGCTCAATGCCGAACTGGACACCAGAGTGTCCGAACGAACGCGGCGCATCGAACACATGGCCGACGAGGCACGTCACGCTGCAGTGACAAGAGAGCGTCTGCGCATCGCACGAGACCTGCACGACACATTGGCACACTCCCTGATGGCACTGCTGACGCAGATTCGGCTTGTGCGCAAGCTGCGCTCGCGCATGAGCGAGGGCGAACTGGACGCCGAGCTCGCCCGTGCCGAAGAGGTCACGGTGACGGGTCTGTCTGGCGCGCGCGGTGCCATCCAGCAGATGCGCGACAACGGCGTCCTCGACATGGGCCTCGGCCCTGCCGTGCAGGACATGGCGCGGCGCTTTGGCCAGCGCACCGGGGTTGTGGTGACGCTGGATGCCCAACCGCCCTGCTCGACCTGGGCGGACGACCGGGCCGGGACGCTTTTTCGAATCATCGAGGAGGCAATGCGCAATGTGGAACGTCATGCTCAATCGAGCGAGGTTCACATTTC
>CANBSV010000078.1 GCA_947372225.1 Burkholderiales bacterium
CGCTCGGCTGGCCAGCGCTGCCAAGGCTCTGGCGCATAGCCGCGCGAGGCGCAGCGCATGAGCAAGTCGAACCTCGACGCATCGGCCAAGAGCCAGCTGATCCAGCGCTTCCTGGGCCGCAAGGCCGGGGAGGCGCCCGCCGCGGGTGCCGTGCCGGCATCGCGTGCGGCGAGCCACCCGCAAGTCACCGACGCGATGTGCCGGTTCGATCGCCATCCTGGCTACGAAAAGCTCCTGGTGCCGCAGGCCGCTGCCCAGCGGTTGGGCCTGGCCAACCCGTTTTTCAAGTCACACGAAGGTGTGGCCGGTGCCACCACCGTGATCGACGGGCGCACCTGCATCAACTTCTCCAGCTACAACTACCTGGGTCTGGCTGGCCACATGGCGATCAACAAGGCCGCCAAGGACGCGATCGACCGCTACGGCACTTCGGCCTCCGCCAGCCGTCTGGTCGCCGGCGAGCGGCCCGTCCAGCGCGAACTGGAGGTGGCCCTGGCCGAGTTCTACGAGGTCGACGACTGCGTGGTGTTCGTCAGCGGCCATGCCACCAACGTCAGCACCATCGGCTACCTGTTCGGGCCGAAGGACCTGGTCATCCACGACAGCCTCATCCACAACAGCACGCTCGAGGGCATACGCCTGGCGGGCAGCTCGCGCCGCTCGTTCCCGCACAACGACCTGGCCGCGCTCGACGGCATCCTGAGCGAGATTCGCGGGCAGTTCGAGCGCGTGCTCGTCGTCGTCGAAGGCCTCTACAGCATGGACGGCGACATCCCCGACCTGCCGCAACTCATCGCCATCAAGCAGCGACACAAGGCCTTTTTGATGGTCGACGAGGCCCATTCGCTGGGGGTGCTGGGCGCCACCGGCGGCGGCATCCGTCAGCACTTCGGCGTGGCCGGCACGCAAGTCGACATCTGGATGGGCACGCTGAGCAAGGCGCTGGCCGGCTGCGGCGGCTACATCGCCGGCGAGCGCGCGCTGATCGAAAACCTCAAGTACGCCGCGCCCGGCTTTGTCTACAGCGTGGGCATCTCGCCGCCACTGGCCGCAGCATCGCTTGAAGCCTTGCGCGTCATGCAAAAAGAGCCCGAGCGCGTCGAGCGCTTGCAGCGCCGCTCGCAGCAGTTCTTGCAACTGGCCCGCAGCCGCGGCATCGACACCGGTCTGTCGCAGGGCCACGCGGTCATCCCGGCCATCGTGGGCAGTTCGCTCAAGGCGGTGAAGCTCTCGCAAAAGCTCTTCGAGCGCGGCATCAACGTGCAACCCATCATCTACCCAGCCGTCGAAGAACGCGCCGCGAGGCTGCGGTTTTTCATCAGCTGCATGCACACCGAGGCGCAGTTGCAAACGGTGGTTGAGGCGGTGGCGGGATGAGCGGGTTGAATGTATATTGACGATGTTTGTATAAACATTCAGGGGCTGTCTGTGGCGCTGCAAATTGCGAATCCAACGGTTGTTGCCAAGGTCGAACGACTCGCCAAGGCAACGGGGCTGACCAAGACGGCCGTGGTCGAGAAGGCGATCGACCGTCTGGCTTCCGAAACTGGTACGAGGCCGCAGTCGGGGCGCATGGCGGCCCTGCTGGCACAACTCGACCGCGTCCCTGACAGGCTGGACGCATTCAATGCCCTCGAGTGGGACGACCAAGGTCTGCCTAAATGATCGTGGTCGATACCTCCGCCATCGTGTCGGTGGCTTTCAACGAGCCTGAGCGGCAGACGTTCGTTGAAGCGATTCAGCAGGCCGACAAGGCGTTGATCAGCACCGTGTCTGCCCTCGAGGCGCGCATGGTGGTGCATGGCCGTCGAGGTCAGCGAGCCGTGGTGCTGGTGGACGATCTGCTGCGGCTTCCGACGTTCGAACTGGTGCCACCCGGCGTCACCGAAATGGACGCTGCCTACGCGGCTTTCGTGGCCTTTGGCAAGGGCAGCGGACATCCCGCAAATCTGAACTTCGGCGATGTTTTCAGCTATGCGCTGGCCAAGGTTCGAGGACTGCCACTCCTGTACAAGGGCAACGACTTCTCACACACCGACGTGGTCAGCGCATTGCGCCACACGCAGTAGCACGGCACCGCATTCGAGCGACTGCAAGCCCCCCGACCAAAAACCTGGAATCGCGAACTCCTTGGAACCTACACCTACTTCAGCCCCCGCGCTCACACCACCGGCGCCGGTCTCCCCCCGCCGCCTGCCGGGCTGGTTCAACGCCATCTTCGTGCTCACGGTGCTGGTGCCCACGGCGTTGGCGGTGGTCTATTACGGGCTGATTGCGTCCGACGTTTACATCTCCGAGTCGCGCTTTGTGGTGCGCAATCCGCAGCGTGCTTCGCAATCCAGCCTGGGCTCGCTGTTGCAAGGCACGGGCTTCACGCGCTCGCAGGACGACACCTACTCGGTGCACGACTACATGCGCTCGCGCGACGCGCTGCGCGAGCTCGACGACAAGTTGCACGTGCGCAGCGCCTATTCGAACCACAGCGTCGACGTGATCAACCGCTTCCCCGGCCTGGATTGGGACGACAGCTTCGAAGCCTTGCACCGCTACTACCAGAAGCAGGTCAGCATCGACTACGACAGCGTGTCGTCGATCACCGTGCTGCGCGTGCACGCCTACACCGCCGAAGGCGCCAAGGCCATCAACGACATGCTGCTCAACATGGGCGAGCGGCTGGTCAACAACCTCAACGACCGCAGCCGCCAAGACCTGATTCGCGTGGCCGAGCAAGAGGTCGAGCAGGCCGAATCCAAGGCCAAAGCAGCAGCGCTGGCGCTGGCGGCCTATCGCTCCGACCGATCGGTGTTTGACCCTACCAGCCAGTCGGCGCTGCAACTGCAAGGCGTGGCCCGCATTCAAGAGGAGTTGCTGGCCACCGAAGGCCAGCTCGCGCAGATCCGCCAGGTGGCGCCCAACAACCCTCAAATCGCTGCATTGGCCAGCCGTGCCGCAGGCCTGCGCCAGGCCATTTCGGCCGAAACCGGCAAGGTCATCGGCAGCGGCACATCGCTCACCGGCAAGGCCCCGGTGTATGACCGGCTCACGCTCGACAAGGGCTTTGCCGACCGGCAACTGGGCAGCGCGCTGGCCTCGCTCGAGACCGCGCGCAGCGAAGCCCAGCGCAAGCAGCTCTACCTCGAGCGGCTGGTACAGCCCAACCTGCCCGACATGGCCGTCGAGCCTCGCCGCATCCGCTCCACGCTCACCGTGCTTGCGCTGGGCCTGGTCCTGTGGGGCGTGCTGAGCCTGGTGGTGTCCAGCGTCAAAGAGCACACCGACTGATGCAGCCCACGGTGCCTGCGGGCAGCTTCATGCGATCGCTTGCCATCCAGCGGCGGGTGATCGGCGCGCTGCTGATGCGCGAGGTGATCACGCGGTTTGGGCGCGACAACCTCGGCGTGTTGTGGCTGGTGGGCGAGCCGATGTTGTTCACGATGGGGGTGGCCGGGCTCTGGGCTGCTGCCGGCATGAATCATGGCGCTGGTATCCCGATCGTCGCGTTTGCCATCACTGGCTACTCGTCCGTGCTGGTGTGGCGCAACACGGTCAACCGTTGCAGCATGGCGATTCAGGCCAATCTCAACTTGCTGTACCACCGCAACGTGCGAACGATCGACGTCATATTCACGCGCATCGTGCTCGAAGTTGCCGGAGCCAGCGGCTCGTTCATTTTGCTTTCAGCCTTCTTCATGGCGATCGAATGGTTGTCGACCCCCGTGGACTTGCTGCAGGTGCTGTTGGGCTGGCTGATGCTGGTGTGGTTTGGGGCGTCTCTGGCGCTCACCATGGGCGCTCTTACCTCGTACAGCCATCTCGTTGAAAGACTCTGGCACCCCGCTGCGTACCTGTTGTTTCCGCTGTCGGGTGCTCCTTTCATGGTGGAGTGGCTGCCGCCGGCGTTTCAAAAGACCGTACTTTTGCTGCCCATGGTCCACGGCGTGGAAATGGTCCGAGAAGGTTTTTTCGGCAACACGGTTCGCACCCACTACGACGTGGCCTACATGGCCACGTGCTGCCTGCTGCTGACGTTGACTGGCCTGTTTTTGACGCACGATGCAGCGCGGCGGGTTGAGGCCGAATGATCCGCATCGAAAACGTCAGCAAGAGCTACCACACGCGGCTGGGGCGCCGCACGGTGCTCGACCGGGTGAACCTCGAGCTGCACCCCGGGCGCAACGTGGGCATCCTGGGCCGCAACGGCGCGGGCAAGAGCACGCTCATCCGGCTGCTGAGTGGTGCCGAGAGCCCCAGCTCGGGCCGCATACACCGGGGCATGAGCGTGAGCTGGCCGCTGGCCTTTGGCGGGGCCTTTCAGGCCAACCTGACCGGACTCGACAACCTGAAGTTCGTGTGCCGGGTGTACGGCGTGGACTACAAGCCGCTGGTGCCGTTTGTGGAGGAGTTCACCGAGCTGGGCGTGTACTTTCGCGAGCCGGTGTCGCACTACTCGATGGGCATGACCACGCGGCTGGCGTTTGCGCTGTCCATGGCCATCGAGTTTGATTGCTTCTTGATCGACGAGGCCATGGTGGTGGGCGATGCGCGCTTTCATGAGCGCTGCCACCTGGAGCTGTTTCACAAGCGCCGCGACCGCGCCTTTGTGCTGGTGACGCACGACGCCAACGTGATCAAGCTGTATTGCGAGCGCGCTTGCGTGCTGCACGAAGGCAAGCTGCTTGACTTTGACAGCGTGGACGCCGCCTACGACTTCTACATGAACCGCACCGAGGCGCCGGCGGTCGAGGTATGAAGATCCTGCTTGAACTGCGCCCCGCGCTGGACGGCCACGCCGGCATTCCGCAAGAAACGCGGCTGCTGTTTCGTGGCCTGGCCCAGTTGCCCGGCGTGCAGGTCGATGGCCTGCTGCAAAGCAGCCAGCAACGCCTGGCCAACGGCTTGCCGGCCGATGACGCCGAACTGAGCCGCTGGCCGTTGGACAAGCGCATCAACCGCCTGTCTCGCGTGGTGGTGTCGCTGCAGCCCAGCGAAACCATGGACTGGCTGATGCACGTGCAGCGCGCGCTGGGGCTCACCTTGTCGGCCGCCGCCATGGTGGCGGGCACCTTGCTCGGCCGACGCCAGCCGCTCACCCGCTTTGAGCCCGAGGGTTTTGAAGATTTCGTGTGGCGTGCGCTGTTTGCCCGCACCTTGCAACCCGAGGACTTTGCCGCCGTGACCACAGCGCACTACCGCGTGGCTCGAGTGCCGTGGACCACGGCCCATGTGAGCGCGCTGCTGATGCGCCGACTGGCCACCGCCGTGTACCCGCGGCTCGACACCCTCGGCTACGACCTGATGCTGGCCGAAACCCCGTATCCGGGTCGCGTGAGCGGATCGACCCGGCTGGTGGTGCGTTACCACGACGCCATACCGCTGCTGATGCCGCACACCATCTCAGACCGGTCGTATCACCAGGCCTCGCACTTTCACGCACTGCGCCGCAACGTGCGCGACGGCGCCTGGTTTGCCTGCGTGTCCGAGGCCAGCCGGCAAGACCTGTTGCGCGTTTTTCCGCAGGCCGAGCCGCGTGCGGTGACCATCCCCAACATGGTGTCGCCGCACTATTTTTTTGAAGCGGATTCCAGGCCCACTCGGATCGACGAGATCCTGAGAACGCGAGCCAACCGGCAGGTCGAAGCCAAGGCAGCAGCCCTTGGACCGCGCGAGGCTGCCGCGCCACTGGCCCGTGGTCCCAGCTACTTGCTGATGGTCTCGACGCTGGAGCCGCGCAAGAACCACCTGGGCTTGCTGGCCGCATGGGAGCAGTTGCGCGCCAACGGACACCCCGATTTGCAACTGGTGCTGGTGGGAATGCTGGGCTGGGATCACAAGGCCATCGTGGCCAAGTTGCTGCCGTGGGTGGCGCGTGGTCTGGTGCATGTGCTTGAAGACGTGCCCGCCGCCGATTTGCGGCTTCTGTATCGCCACGCCAGCGCTACGGTGTGCCCGAGCTTTGGTGAAGGCTTCGGGTTCTCAGGCGTCGAGGCCATGCGCTGCGGCGGCGTGGTGGCCGCGTCAGACCTGCCGGTGCACCGCGAGGTGTACGGCGATGCGGCTCAGTACTTCAACCCGTATTCGGTGGCGCAAATGTCCGCTTCAATGGGGCAGTTGATCGATGCCTCGGCCCACTCGCGGCGCGCCGAACTGGTGGCGCTTGGTGGCCAGGTGGCTGCGCGGTATTTGCCCGACAAAATCCTTCCTGGCTGGCTTACTTTCCTGCGTGCGGCCGCCGCCAAAACGGGAACCTCATGAGCGCGCTTATCCCTCTCTCGATCCGTCCGTCACAGGTGCAATGGCCGGAACCCGGCGCGACCTGGTTGGTGCTGTTGGAAAACCCGGCGCACGGTTTGGCCGCTGCCCTTGGGGCAGGCGAAGCGGACGATCCCGCCGGCTGGTTGAACGCCTGGTGCGTCGGTGCCACACGCGTGCTGCGACAAGTTCAGCGCGACCCGACGCGCTGCGTGCTTTTGGATGCTGACGAGGTTCGAAGTTTTCCGGAACTGTTTTTGGCAACCTGCCTCGCCCGATTCGGTGTGAGCGTGGAATTGCCGGTGCATTCACCAGTGGTCGTCGATCCGCTCAGCCTGGCCCTGGGCAATGCGCTGGCCCATGCCGATCGCGATTTGCAGGCGTTGTATGTCGAACTCCAGGCCAGTTGCGCCTTGCTCGATTCAACGCGATTGACACCGCCGGCATTGCATACCGGGCTGAACATTGACGGGGCTGCGGCTGCGGCGTACCTGCGCGAATTGCACTCAGCCGCACAGCAAGCCGCGCAACTGGGTGCCGTGTGCGACCAACGGGATGACGCCCTCCACGAGCGCAATGTCACTGTCCAGGAAAACGCCTTGCTGCAACTGCAGCTTAGTCAGGTCCTTGAGGAAATTGAGCACCTTGGCCGCAGGTGCCAGGCCCTCGAGGATGCGGCGCAGGAGTTGGCGGCGCTGCGCGACGTGGCGGCCCAAAGCGAGGCTGCTTCCCAGCTCGATCGAGCCGAGCTCGCCAAGGCTCAGGCGACCGCTGTGCGGCAGACGGAGGAATTGACGGCTGTCAGCGAAGAATACGAGTTGCTGGTTCTTCAGTTGCGCCAGGCGCAAGAGGAGCTTGAGCACTGCTATCTGAAGTCCCGTCAGCTGGAGGGGCAAGCCCTTTTTCACAGCAGTGCTGCGTGGCACCTGGGGCTTTCGATCGAGTACGTCCAGGCCATCACCGAGCGCAACGCGACCCCACATCGCGAGCTGGGCTTCACCTTGCACCGGATGACGATCGACGGGCGCCAAATTGATCAGGCCACAGTGCGGTTGGTCGAACATCACGGGCATCCGGGTTTGGTGATATTTGGACAGGCTCACGACCCGCAATTGCTTCAGTGCTGGCGTGAAACGGGCCGCGAGGATGGGGATCCTTATGCTTTGCTGGTGCCGGACGACACCAACAGCCAGCCGCTGCTGGACGCCATGGGAACAACCGACTGGTTGTTGATCAATGCGCTCGCGGCCGCGCTCGAGAAGCGGCTCGACGACGACACGTTGCCAGTCGCCCCGCACTGGCGCCAGGTGGCACGCAGGCTGCGCGAGCAACTGCAGGAATTGCCAGCGCGTTTCCGGTATTCGACCTTGGCTGTTCAGCCTGCGGATGGTTCGCCGTCGGGCGGTTGGGAGTTTTGCTTCGGTGGCGTCAGCAGTGGGATGCGCAGACTCGAGCGATTGGTGGTCCAGTGGTGGCCTTCGGGTCCCCAGGCTGGCCTTGAGTTGCTGTGTGATGCCGATGCCGGGCCTCCTTTGTCGGCTTGGCCGAGCGATGAGCAAGGCGTGGCGATCGACAGGTTGCGGTTGCCCTCGGGTTCAGGGGCCAACAAACAGGCTCGCCGGCAGTGTCTGGCGCGAATGACCCCCGCTGATCGAGGCTTTGTCTTGACGTTGCTGGCGGCGTGGCCGCAGGTGGTGGCGCAACTGCCACCCTCCCTGTTGGACGGCCCATGGGATGCCACTGCACTTGCCGCGGCGGCCACATCGCTGCTGGAAGAGGCGCGCAAATCAACCCCCGAGCGTGCCCAGGGTGGCCTTGGTGGACTGCTTGATCGACTGTCCTCGTAGATGAACCTCAAAGTATCTTTTTCAGAGCGGTTATGAACGCCTTGTTCGAATGCATTGCGACTTTGTCCGCCCGGCCGTTGGGGACGGTGGTCCACGTGGGCGCGGGCGATGGTCAGGTGCTCGACCATTACGCACGCTTTGCTCCCGCAAAGCTGGTGCTGGTGGAGGGCGACCCGGACGCCTCAGCTGGCTTGAGGCAGCGTGCGGCGGCGGTGAGTTGGGCGACGGTGTGTGCCCAACCCGTGGCTGCGCAGCCGGGACCGCTGGCTTGGCATCGGTACAACCTGCCGGCGCTGAACGGGCCGGTGAACGCAGCGGCACTGAGGGATTACTACCCCAGGCTGGCGTTCACGGAAACCCGATCTGTCGCAGCTCTATCGCTGACCGACCTGGTTTCCAGTTTGCAAGTCAGTGATGCAGATGAGCGCACCAATGTGTTGGTGCTCGACGTGCCCGGCCAGGAAGCCGACCTTTTGGCAAGCTTGCCGATGGAACAGTTGGCCCGGTTTGGCGCGGTGGTGTTGCGTGGTTGCAGTCAACCTTTGTCTGGAAGCGGCGGCCATGCGGCACAAGCTGTAGCCGAATTGCAGACGCGGTATTTCAGCGTCGCGGCGCTGGAAATTCAGCAATCGCCCCTGTGGCCCGTCACGCTGCTGTGTTTCGATGAACATCGCTACCAAACCGCACAGCTTGAGCAAAGGTTGGTGGCCCTGCTGGTCGAGCGTGATGTGCGCGACGCGTGCGCCAAGGCCGAGTTGGCGGCTGCTGTGCGTGCGCTGGACGAGCAAACCGCTCTGGCGGATGAGCGCTTGGCTCAACTTGAGGCGTTGGGCCATTCCAAGGCGGCGCTAGAGCAAACCGCCAACGATCGCGCAGCGAAGGTTTGGCAATTGGAGCGGATACGTGACGAGCATGTTGCGGTCGCTGCGGAGCGCTTGGCGCAACTGGAGGCACTGGGCCAGGCCAAGGCGATGGCCGATCTGGAGGCCCGCGATCGAGCCGCAGAGGTCAGGCAAGTAAGCCTGTCGCGCGATGAGCAGGCCGCGCTGGCGGCAGAGCGTTTGGCGCAACTGGAGGCGCTGGTTCAGGCCAAGGCAGTTGTCGAGCACGTGGCCCAGGATCGAGCCGCGCAAGTAGCGAAACTGAGTCAGGCACGCGATGAGCAAGCAGCGCTGGCGGCCGAGCGTTCGGCACAGCTGGAGTCGTTGGGTCAGGCCAAGGCGACAGTTGAGCAGGTGGCTGCGGATCGAGCCGCGCAGGTTGAACAAATCAGTCTGGCGCTCGACGAGCAGTCCGCCCTAGCGGCTGAGCGTTTGGTGCAACTCGAGGCGCTGTGCAAGGCCAAGGCGATAGCCGAGCAGGAGGTCCAGGATCGAGCCGCGCAAGCAGCGCAGCTGAGTCAGGCGCGCGATGAGCAGGCCGCAGTGGCTGGCGAACGTTTGGCGCAACTGGAGGCGTTGGGCCAGGCCAAGGTTACGGCCGAGCAGGTCGCCCAAGATCGAGCAGCACAGGTTGAGCAAATCAGCCTGGCGCGCGACGAGCATGCCTCCTTGGCGGCAGAGCGTTTGGCGCAACTGGAGGCCCTGGGCCAGGCCAAGGCGACAGCCGAGCAGGAGGCCCAGGATCGAGCCGCGCAAGCAGCGCAGCTGAGTCAGGCGCGCGATGAGCAGGCCGCAGTGGCTGGCGAACGTTTGGCGCAACTGGAGGCGTTGGGCCAGGCCAAGGTGACGGCCGAGCAGCTCGCCCAAGATCGAGCAGCACAGGTTGAGCAAATCAGCCTGGCGCGCGACGAGCAAGCCACCTTGGCGGCAGAGCGTTTGGCGCAACTGGAGGTATTGGCCCAGGCCAAGTCCGCTGCCGAGCAATTGGCTCAGGATCAAGCCGTGCAAATAGCGCAACTAACCCTTGCGCGCGATGAGCAGGCCGCGCGGGGTGCCGAGCTCTTGGCTCAGCTCGAAACGTTGGTCCACGCCAAGGCTGCGGTAGAGCAAACGGCTAAGTACCGAGCCGCAGAGATCGAAAAAGTGAGTCAGTCTCGGGATGAGCAAGCCGCGCTCGCGGCCGAGCGTTTTGTGCAACTGGAGGCGCTGGGTCAGGCCAAGGCGACCGCCGAGCAGTTGGCCCAGGATCGAGCTGCGCAGGCTGAACAAGTGAGCCTGGCGCGCGATGAGCAAGCCGCGCTCGCGGCCGAGCGTTTGGCGCAGCTGGAGTCGCTATCCCTGACCAAGGCGCAAGCGGATCACGCGTTGAATGAGCGAGCCGTGCAAATCGCTCAGGTGAGCAGAGAGCGCGATGAGCAGGCTCATTGGCATGAAGAAAACGCCAAGTGGGCACAAGGGCTGAAGGCGCAGCTCGAGGCGGCGTCGGCACGTTTGCAGAACCTCGAGCAAGAGTTGCAGGCTCGCCAGGTGCAGCTCGATGCCGCGACCCAGGCGCTGGCCGCGGCCCGCCAGGACGGCGAGCAGCTGGCTCGCGCGGGACAGGACCGGGAGCATGCGGCGGCGGCCGAGGCGCAACGGCTGGCGCTTGAACTGACCGAGGCGCGGCAGACGGTCAACCTGAGCGTGAAGATGCAGGCCCTGCGCGAGGCAGACCTGCGCGACTTGCAGGGCCGCTATCAAAGCGCCTTGCAGGAGCAGCAAAGCCAGCATGAGTTGCTGACCAAGCTCGGGCAGCGCTTAATGACCGCCAATCAGTACTTCCATCAATTGGCGCTGTCAAAGCAGGTGTCGGTTGAGTTGGAAGTTCAGGACAAGGCCGCCGCACCCGCCAAGCCCGCCCGCAAGGCTGCAGCGAGACGCCGTGGGGCTGCTGCGCCATGAGTCGCAGCAGCAGTCCGCCATCTGAGGACGATGTGGCGGCCAAGCTGGCCGACGCATTGCAAGAGGCGGTGCAACTCATGCGCGATGCGGCTTACGCGCCACTGGCGCCGGGCGCTGACGACGATGTGCCCCAGGCCAGCTTGTTGCAGCAGTGCCTTGACCTTTGCGAGCAGCATCGTTCGCGGCGGCCCGAGCCGGTGCGCACGTTGCACCATTTCGCTTGCACGGGCGGCACACTGATCTCGAAATGCCTGGCAGCGCTGCCGAATGTTCAGCTCCTGAGCGAGGTGGATCCGCTGAGCGTTGTCCACCTGGCGCCTGGCCGGCCCAGCTTCGCGCCCACGGACATGGTGACGCTCTTGCGCCAAAGCACGCGCGGCACCCGGCAGGATCTGTTGATCGAGCTGTTTCAGCGGCAGATCGGACTGGTACACGAAGACGCCCTGCTGCAGGGCCAAAGGCTGCTGGTGCGCGACCATGCGCACAGCCATTTTTGCAAGGGGCCCGACGTGCCGAAGCGACCCACGTTTCGGGCGCTGCTGCCGGTCGACATGCCCGTGCTGTCGCTGGTGACGGTGCGGCATCCGCTGGACAGCTACGCCGCACTGATCAAGAACGACTGGGTTCACTTTGAGCCGGCCACGCTGGACGAATATTGCCGCCGGTACATGCTGTTCCTGGACAGTTACGTCGATGTACCCGTGGTGCGCTACGAGGACTTCGTTCGCGATCCGGAGTCGACGATGCAGCAGATCTGCGAAATCCTGGAATTGCGTTTCGAGGCCCAGTTCACGGACTTGTTTTCGGTGTTTCAAGTGTCTGGCGACAGCGGCCGCACCGGCGCTGTCATCGCCCCGCGGCCGAGTACCTCCGCGGCCTCTGCGCTCGCGGGCGAGGCGCATGCGTCTTTGTGGTTTTCGCGCCTCGTGGGTCGCCTTGGCTATTGCCATCAGCCTGATGGAGCGGCGACATGAGCCATGTGCAACCCGTCAAAGGTGCTGCCGGTCCGAGCATTCGACACCGATCGGCAAATTGGACTCGGATGAACCTTCGGCAACTACGCGCGGCAAATCCCTACTCAGGCGGGAAAGCGAAATATCGGACACCTTGCGAACCATTACCTCGGAATGGTGAACGACGCAAATTCGAACACGCTGTTCGCGAAGCCGATCCGATGCATGGCGTGTAAAAAACCAGTTCCTCTCGGTGAGCGCAGGCATTAAAAAATAAAAGTCAAATGATCATCGTTCTAACAATAAAAACTATCTCACAGCCATGATAGATAATATATTTATTATCGAAAGTTAATGCCAAAATCAACAGATAAATTAAAAATGTACATTATTTTTAATGAATGCATTTCGGCGTTGCGAGAGGGAAATTATAATTTGGCTTCCCAGCACCTTTCGAGAATTAATTGCCCGCCAGAGATGAGTTCTGCTGTAGCTCTTTATATGGCGCTTAAAAGGAAAATAGAAGTTGCTGCGAAACCACAATCTCCTGTTGGGCATTCAATTTTAGAAAAATTACCGAGAGATAAAAATAATAAAGTAAATGATATTTCATTTGTGATTGTTACGCCAACTCGAAATTCCGCAAAGTATATTTCAGAAACAATCTCATCGGTATTTTCTCAAAAAGGCGACTTCAAAATCTATTATCATGTACAGGATTCGGGATCAACTGATTGCACGCAGAATATCTTAAAAGATAGAGAAAATATCATATCAAGGTTCGCGTCACCGACTCGCGTGGAGTTTTCTTGGGCATCCGAATCAGACACTGGGATGTACGAAGGTATTGGGCGGGGTTTTCGACACATTTTTGATAGGCATTCAGAAATTAACCCGCATAGCACAATAATGTGCTGGATTAATTCAGATGACCTCTTTCCTATCAATTCATTGAGGACTGCAGCGTCATTCTTTCGTGAGCATCAGGAAATAAATTGGATAACCGGCTTAGGGGCATTGATTAATGAGGCGGG
>CANBSV010000079.1 GCA_947372225.1 Burkholderiales bacterium
ACCATCTGCTGAGCATGCAAGCAACCCCGAACGGCATCATTGGACTCGCCGTGGCCTTGGGCTCAGGGCTGCTGATCGGCATCGAGCGCGAGCGCCGCAAGGGCCGCGGCGCCGACCGCCAAGCCGCCGGCGTGCGCAGCTTCACCGTGGCGGCGCTGCTGGGCGCATTGGCGCAGTGGCTGCCGGTGCCGGGGCTGGTGGTTTGCGCTGCGGGTTTCGTGGCGCTCCTGGCCGTGGCATCGCATTACCGCAGCCGTTCCAGCGACCCGGGCATGACCACCGAGCTGGCACTGTTTGCCACCTGCCTGATCGGGGTGCAGTGCGTCGTGTGGCCGGCCTTCGGGGCGGCTTGTGCGGCGGTGCTCACAGTGCTGCTGGCGTCACGGGATCGGTTGCACCGGTTCGCCACACAGTGGCTGACCGAGCAGGAACTGCACGATGGTGTGGTGCTGGCCGCGTTGGCGCTGATCGTGTTGCCGTTGATACCGCTCGGGCCAGTCGATGGGTTCGCAGGCATTCGGCCGCGCCCGCTGTTCACGCTGGTCTTGTTGATACTGGCCATACAGGCGGCGGGCCATGTCGCGCTGCGTGCGCTTGGGCCACGCCAAGGCCTGCTGCTGTCGGGTTTTGCGGCCGGGTTTGTCTCGAGCACGGCGACCATTGCCTCGTTTGGCAGTCGGGCCCGCGCGCATCCTGAGCAGTCGGCCATGTTCGCTGCGGGTGCCGCGCTGTCTTCGGCGGCCACCTGGACGCAGATCTTGCTGATTACCGCGGCACTGTCAGCAAGCGCCGCGTGGGCGCTCTTGCCGATGGCACTCGCTGCCGCACTCACCTCGGCGGCTCTCGCGCTGTACCTGCAGCGCGGCTACACCGGAGCACCACCCGACGAGTCGGCCGCCCAGCAAGGCAGCGCGCTGCGCCTGCGCGAGGCGCTGATCGCCGGTGCGCTGCTCGGGGGCGTGGCGCTGCTGGTGGGCAATGCGCAGGCGCGCTTCGGCGACGTCGGACTCAATATCAGCATTGCCATCGCCGCGCTGGTCGATGCCCATGCGCCGGTGGCTTCGCTGGCCTCCTTGCACGCCGCGGGCAGCCTGCCGTTGGACCGCATGGCGCTGGGCGTGCTCGTGGCGGTGAGCGCCAACTCGCTCACGCGGTGCGGGGTGGCCGTGGTGACGGGCGGTCGGGCTTATGCGCTTCGAGTGAGCGCGGTGCTGGTCGGCAGCCTGTGCGTGGCCTGGGCGATCGGGCTGCTGAGCGCGTTCTGAGAGGCGCGCGCCCTACTTCAGGATGCCCAAAAGGTTCGAAAAGCTGTCGGTCCAGGGCTCAAAGCCGGCTGGGGGCAGCAGTTTTTTGCCGTCTTGCAGCGTGTCCGGCAGGGCTGCGGCGCGCTCGGGGCTCATCAGCAGCACCCACGACGAGTGTCGGCAGTACAGGTCCTTGTCGTCCGGATCCAACTCATAGACCAGCGCGACCTTGCCGAAGTGCTGTGCGGCGCTGGCCATCACCGGACGCATGTCCAAGTAGCGGTTGGTGATGTGCACGGCCAGCAGGCCGTCGGGCTTGAGGTGGCCGAAGTAAGTCTTCATCGCCTCCAGCGTCAACAGGTGCGTGGGGATCGAATCACCCGAAAACGCGTCCATGGCCAGCAGGTCGAGTTGCTGCTGTGCCTCCCGCTCGAGCATCAGGCGGCCATCGCCGAGCACTGGGATGATCGTCGCCTTGGTGTCCGACAAATAGGTGAACTCGCTGCGCGCCAGCTCGAGCACCTGCTCGTTGATCTCGTAGATGCGCATTTCGTCGCCCGAGCGGCCATAGGTGGCCAGCGTGCCGGTGCCCAGCCCTACCACGCCGAGCTTGAGCGGGTGTGCCTGCGGCAGGCTGCGAATGGCGCGACCGATGCCCGACTTCTCGCAGTAGTACGCCGTGGGCTCCTTGCGCAGCGGCGCGGCCATGTACTGCTCGCCGTGGTTGACGCTGCCGTGGCGCATCAGGCGCAACGCACCGAGTCGCGGGTCGGTCTCGTCGGCCACGCGCAGCTGGCTGTAGAAGTTGCGAACCACACGCCGGTAGCCGTCAACGTAGTCCAGCGAGATGTCGGCCAGCCGCCAGCCGTAGCCCAGCAGCGCGACGAGCAGCAAGGCGCGCCACAGTGGGCGCAGCTCGCGCCAGAGCACGGCGATGACCAGCGTCGCGCACAGCAACAGCCCTATGGGCAGCTCGAAATAGGCGGTGAAGACCGCAGGCGCCACCAGGCCCACCAGCACGCCGCCCAGCGCGCCACCCACCGAGAGCATCAGATAGAAAAGGGTTAGGTGCTGCACAGGGGGCCGAAGCCGCACCAGCTCGCCGTGGCACACCATGCAAAAGACAAACAGCGACACGCTGAGCAGACTGATCAGCATCGGCACGCCCATGCCGCCGTCGAGCACGCGATCGAGCGCCAGAAAAGCCAGTGGCAGTGCTGCCAGAAACCAACCACGCACGTAGTAGCGCGGGGTATCGAAGCACAGGATGAAGCTCAGCAGATAGATGCTCAGCGGCACCACCCACAGGAACGGCACGGGCGCGACGTCCTGTGTCAGGTGGCGGGTGATGGCCAGCAGCAAGATGGACGCCGAGGCCGACAAGCCGATCCACAGCAGGCACTCGCGCCAGCGCGCAGCCGGGGTCACGGGGGACGTGTCGACCGGCCCGGTCGATTCGACATGGGCCATGCGGTGCCGTGCGAACAGCGCCGTGGCCAGACCCGCCACCACGAAGACTGCGTAGCCCACCGACCAGGCCAGCGCCTGCGAGCCCACGGTCAGCGCCGGCTCGACCAGCACGGGATATGACAGCAGCGCCAGCATCGACGCCAGGTTCGACAGCGCATACAGGCGGTACGGCTTGGCGCAACCTACGGAGACTGGAAACGAGCGCGCGTACCAGGCCTGCATCAGCGGGCCAGTGGTCGACAGCAGCAGATAAGGCGCACCGACCGCACCGGCCAGCACTGCCAGCACGCTCCAGCTGGGGTGTTCGCGCGCCATACCTTTCCAGCTCGGGTCGGCCGCCACCGGCAGCGTCACCAGGCTCAGCACCAACAGCGCGACGTGCACCAGCGGTTGCCGGCGGGCGCTCACCTTTTCGTGCAGCCAATGGACATAGGCGTAGCCAAGCAGCAACTCGGCCTGAAAGAACACGATGCAGGTGCTCCACACAGAAGACGACCCCCCGAACCAGGGCAGGATCATCTTGGCGACGACCGGCTGGATCTGGAATAGCAGGAAAGCAGAGAGAAAAACGGTCGTTGCGAACAAGCCCATCAAGTGAGCATAACCATGCCGCTCAGGCATGGCGGCGGCGCGCTGCGGGGGGCGCGCGTCAGCTGCGCGGCACGAGAACCCACACGCGCAGCGACTGCTTCATGCGGCCGGCCTGCTGCTCTGCCACCTCGCCCCAGCCCCAGAAGTAATCGACCCGCACCGCGCCGGTGATGGCACTGCCGGTGTCTTGTGCCATCACGATACGGCGCAAGGCGGCGCTCGACAGCGGTTCGGTGGTGTCTATCCACAGCGCACTGCCGTACGGGATGCTGGCGGGATCGATGGCCACCGAGCGGCCGGGGGTGAGCGCCACCGACTGCGCGCCGCGTGGCCCGACGCCGGGATCGGTCAGCGGCTCCTCGCGAAAGAACACCACCCGCGGGTTGGCCCACAACAACTCGTTGATGCGTTGCGGATTGAGTTGAACCCAGGCTCGGATGCCCGGCCATGAGGCCTGATCGGCGCGCAGCTCGCCTTGCTCGACCAGCCAGCGCCCTACGGATTTGTAGGGCTGGTCGTTGTGCCCTGCAAAGGCCACGCGCACCTGCTTCTGGCTGCCGTCGGGCTCGGTCAGTTGCAAGCGACCCGAGCCTTGAATTTGCAGTGTGAGCAGACTGAGCGGGTCCGCCAACCAGGCCAGCTCACGCCCGCGCAATGCAGCCTGAGCGGCGGGCAGCGTGTCGATCTGCTGCCGCGTCCAGTAGGGCTTCCGGGTCGCGAGATCAGCGGGGGTGCCGTACACCGGCACCTGGAACGGCCCCTGGGCGGTGCGGCTGGCCTCGATCAGCGGCTCGAAGTAGCCCGTGATCAATCCGCGATCCGAGCCTTCCAGCGACTCGACGCGGTAGGGCTGCAAGCGACCTTGCAGCCAGTTGCGCGCGGCCGCGTCATCGGCCGGTGCGCTGCGCCTGGCTTCGGCGCAGGTGGCAGCCCAGCCTGCGGCAGGCCTCTCGCAGCCTCGCAACAGTGCCGGCCAGACCTCGGCGGTTCGGTCGGCGTCCCATCCGGGCAGATCGGACCATCTTGCCGGCACCCACCTTGCACGCCCGCGCACCACCACCTCGCCGTTGGGGGTGGGTTCAGGCTGAATGACGCCTGGCATCGCGGGCGACGGCGCCAGGACCGGCGAGCTTGAGCAGCCCGACAGCGCTCCTAGAATGAAAAATCCCCAAGCGAGGAACCGTGTCATGTGGCTGTTGGTCGTGGAAGCATTTGGCGCCGTGGCGCTGTTGGCCCTGATTGTCTGGTGGACGATGTTTTCGGGGCGTGTGGGCGGTGAACTCAAATCGGCCGCCATCGAGCCTGCGGCATCTGACACGCCAGAGCCGCCGCGCTGATCCCAAAGCCGTCCGTTGAGCGGACCGACCGACACACGCCGCTCAGCCCAGATGCCGGGGTGGCAGCACGAATGACAGCGGCTGGCTGACCAGCCGGCGCCAGATGGCTCGACGGATGCGGCTGCGGTCTGCCAGCCGGATGCCGCGCGAACCCATGGCCACTTTGAAGGCAAGGAAGAAACTCACCGCGAGGTTGAGCACCCCGGTCACCGCGATCCCGGCCACGCACCACCAGAACGCGCTGTGCTCGAGCACCGACAGGCCTTCGGCCGCGGCTGCCGCAGCCAGTTGTCCCGTGGACAAGGTGACGTGGCGCACCTCCACCGGCACCCCGAAAAACAGACCGACCGCGGGTACAAGCCCCAGCAGCAACCCGAGCGAGATGTTCGAGGCGAACCCCGAGATGTTGGCGCGCCAGAACCGCGCCCAGCGCTGCGCCCGTTCGGCGCCGAGTTTCGTCACGATGCCCGGGTTCCAGGCGATGGCACTGTCAAGCCGGTGCCACACAAACCAGTTTTCCACCCAGCCGCCGATCAGCGAACTGGCGAACAGTAGGACCCCGGTGAAGGCAGCAAACAAAGCCGTGGGACCCAGCAGCGTGATCGACTCCAGCACATGTTCGGCGGCATGGCCATCGACGAGCGGCGCGCCGAAAGCGGTTTGCCAGACCCACTGGACGGCCAGCACCAGCGGCGCGACCACCGCAAGGTTGCCGAAGATCCCGGCAGCTTGCGAGCGGATCAGATGTGCGACTTCATCGACAAAGCGTTCGACCGCCGCATCGTCGGCGACATCGGCGAGCTTTTCGGCCAGCGCTGGCGCCGTCATCGCAGGCTGCTTGGTGGCCACCGTGCCGTGCATGAGGTGCACGATGAGAAAGCTCACGGCGTAATTCATGCCGGCCCAGAAACCGCCCCAGAACGCCGACAGGGACAGAGCGATCACGAAGAACTTCACGAACGTGGTGCCGGCGATCACCGCGCCACCGCCGGCTGCGGCCTTCAGCATTTGGCGGTACGAGGCGCTGTCACGGGTGATGTAGTGGTCGCCCACTTCGGCGCTGCGCTCGGCCACCTTGCGTGCGAGCAGCGAGTAGTGGTCGGCAAACAGCGCCGTGATGCTGCGTCGTGCGGCGGCTGTGCACACCAGCTCGGCGAGCAGTCGCGTCACATCGTGCGACCGCTGACGGCTGACCACGCAGTTCAGCAACTGCTCGATGCGGTGGGTGCGCAAGCGCAGCTGATCGACGTCGAACACCACGCTGATCGAAACGCCATGCTCTTCAAGGTGATCGTGCACGCTGTCAGCGCAACGCCGGCAGCTGTCGAGCAAGGCACGCAGGTACTGCGCTTCTTGCAGCAAGGCCGCCTCGTCGCCTGCCAGCGCCCGTTCGCGAATCCGGTCGGCGGCGACGGCCAGCTGGCGAAACGGTTCGTGGGTCAGCAGCTCGCCGCTCATGCGCTGGCGCAACGCACCGGAAAAGGCCGCGGATCGCACAGCGCTGGCCAGAAACATGATCGCGTCCAGAAGTGGCGTTTGCCACGAGTGGTCGTCCAGCGAGCCAGGTGGCATCAAGCTGCACAGGCGATCCAGCGTTGCGTCGTCAAGCGACTCCAGCCACAGCGCGTCATCGGCGACGGGAAAGAGCAAGCCGAACAGCTCCGACAAGTCGGTGGTGGCCGGGGTGATCGGCAGCAGCTTGCGCTTGAGGCGCTGACCGAGTTCCCCGAAAAAGTTGGCGCGCGATGAAAAACCGAAGTCCGCGAACAGAGCGGCGGTGTCCATCTCGGCCCAGAAGCGACCCAGCACGGCCGTGGCCTGGTCACGCAGTGCGGGGTGACGGTCCAGTTCGTCGAGCAGGTGTTGGAGGCGCAGCGCCGGCTGCGGTCTGGATGGCACAGCACTGCCATGGTTTTCCGACGCCGGCAGCGGCGCGTGGCGCAGCCACTCAAGAGCGCGGATCACCCACAGGTTGCGCTCCGGCAGGCTGGCACGTCGGTCTGCCGCCGGACCCAGCGCATCGAGCAAGACCGCCAGGTCTGTGGTCGATGGGGCGCTGGCCTGCGTTGTCGGGTTGGGCGTTGCGGCCATGGGCGAAACGCGAACGGGTGGCGTCAGTGCAGTGCGGATGCGAGCGTGAGCCCGAACTCGGGCACCGGCGCGTCGAACGCATGGGCATCTTCAGTCATGCACATGAAAGTACCTCGCATCGTGCCGTGGGGCGTGGCGATGCGGGTCCAGCTGGTGTATTCGAAGTGCTCGCCCGGTTTGAGGACCGGCTGGTGGCCGACGACAGCCAGCCCGCGCACCTCATCGACGTGGTCGCTCGCGTCGGTGACGATCCAGTGCCGGGCGATGAGTTGGGCCGTGACATCGCCCGTGTTGCGGATGGTCACCGTGTAGGCAAACGCGTATTGATGAGCTTGTGTGTCGGACTGCTCAGGCAGATGACGCACCGAGACCGAGCAGGAAAATTCAGGATGAGCCATCGGTTCATTCTAGGCAGCCGCGGCATGTGAGCCCAGGGGGATCCGTGCAGCGCGACCTTGTCGCCGCCGGCTGACGGACGGGAGCACGACCCGGCCCTGATAAAATTCGTCCATGCTCACAGCGCGTAAACACGTCTCGAGGTCGCATGACCGGGGAGCCTGGCCCTGGCGCAGCGCAAGCCCACGCTGAGGCCTGCCAGCGTCGCTAGCCGCGACCCCTTGCAGTGCCGATTTGCTTGACTCGAATGACCAAGGGAGCGCCATGTGGCGAATCTCCCGGGCCGTGGAGGGCCCCGCAACGTGATCACCGACGCCGAATTCAATCGCCTTGCGAACGAGGGATACAACCGTATTCCTCTTATCGCCCAGGCCTTCGCTGACCTCGAAACGCCGCTGTCTTTGTACCTGAAGCTCACCGGCCCCAAGAGCGGCGAGGCGCTGGCGAACGCAGGCAGGCCGAACAGTTTTCTGCTGGAGTCCGTTGTGGGGGGCGAGCGATTCGGGCGCTACTCCTTCATCGGGCTGCCTGCACGCACGGTGTTGCGAGCCACCGGGTTTGCCACCGAGGTGGTGACTGATGGCGTTGTGATCGAGCGTTACGAGGGCAACCCGCTGGATTTCATTGCTGCCTATCAGCAGCGTTTCAAGGTCGCGCTGCAATCGGGTTTGCCGCGCTTTTGCGGCGGGCTGGCCGGCTACTTCGGCTACGACGCGGTGCGCTGCATCGAACCCAAGTTGGCTCACACCGAGCTGCCCGGGGGGCTGGGAACCCCCGACATCTTGCTGTTGCAATGCGAAGAGCTGGCGGTCATCGACAACCTGTCGGGCCGCTTGTCGCTGATCGTCTACGCCAATCCCCAGGAGCCCGATGCCCTGGCGCGCGCTCGGCTGCGCCTGGCCGAACTGGCTGAGCGGCTCAACCACAGCGTGGTCGCGCCGCCGGTCGCACCCACCGCCTCGCGTGACGTGCTGCGCGACTTTGCCAAGGACGACTACATCGCGGCGGTGCTGCGCGCCAAGGAGTACATCGCCGCGGGCGACATGATGCAGGTGCAGGTCGGGCAGCGGCTGCGCAAGCCCTACACCGAGAGCCCGCTGAGCCTGTACCGCGCGCTGCGCTCGCTCAATCCGTCGCCGTACATGTACTTTTACGACATGGGCGACTTCCAGATCGTCGGCGCATCGCCTGAAATTCTGGTGCGCCGCGAGCACACGCTGGCTGGCGACAAGGTGACCATCCGGCCGCTGGCCGGCACCCGTCCGCGTGGCGCTACGCCCGAGCAGGATCTCGCGCTTGAGGCCGAACTCAGCGCCGACCCGAAGGAGCGTGCCGAACACCTGATGCTCATCGACCTGGCGCGCAATGACATCGGTCGCATTGCCAAGACCGGGAGCGTCAAGGTCACCGAGGCCTTCACGGTCGAGCGCTATTCCCACGTGATGCACATCGTGAGCAACGTCGAAGGCCTGCTCAAGGACGGCATCACCAACCTTGATGTGCTCAAGGCCACCTTCCCGGCCGGGACGCTGACCGGAGCGCCGAAGGTTCGCGCGATGGAAATCATCGACGAGCTCGAGCCGGTCAAACGCGGCATCTACGGCGGGGCGTGCGGTTACCTGAGCTTTGCCGGCGACATGGACGTGGCGATTGCCATTCGCACCGGCATCGTCAAGGACCAGATGCTCTATGTGCAGGCCGCTGCGGGGGTGGTGGCCGACTCGGTGCCTGAGCTCGAATGGCGTGAAACCGAAGCCAAGGCCCGTGCACTGATCCGCGCGGCCGAACTCGTCGAGGAGGGCTTCTGATGACACATCACCGCGCGCGCTGCGCCACCACCGAAGCCGAGGGTGCGACATGCTGCTGATGATCGACAACTACGACAGCTTCACCTTCAACCTGGTGCAGTACTTCGCAGAGTTGGGCGAGGACGTGCGTGTGTTTCGCAACGACGAGCTGACGCTGGAGGGCGTCAGTGAGCTGCGGCCGGACCGGCTGGTGTTGTCTCCGGGACCTTGTTCTCCATCCGAAGCGGGCATCTGCGTGGGGTCTATCGGGCATTTCATGGGCAAGTTGCCTATCCTCGGCGTGTGCCTAGGGCACCAGAGCATTGGCGCTGCGCTTGGAGGCAACATCGTTCGCGCTCAGGTGCAAATGCATGGAAAGACCAGCGAAATATCGACCGACGAGCGAGGCGTCTTCAGCGGCTTGCCAGCCAGGTTTTCGGTAATTCGCTACCACTCCCTGGCCATCGAGCGCGCGACGCTCCCTGCCGCGCTCGAGATCACGGCCACGACCGAGGACGGCGAGATCATGGGCGTGCGCCATCGTGAGCTCGCGGGCACCGCCACGCCATTGGAAGGCGTGCAGTTCCACCCCGAATCGATCCTCACCGAGCACGGCCACGCGATGTTGAAGAACTTTCTGGATCTCAAGCCGTGAGCGCGCCTCTGAGCGATCAACAGGCGCTGGCCCGGCTGGTTGACCACCAGGAAATCCCGCACGACGACATGCTGGTGTTGATGCGGCGCATCATGAACGGCGAGGTGGCGCAATCTGTGTTGGCTGCGCTTCTGATCGGCCTGCGGGTCAAAAGGGAAACGGTCGGCGAGATCACTGCGGCAGCGCAGGTGATGCGTGAGTTCTCCACCCGCGTAGAGGTGACGGACCGGCGGCATCTGGTCGATATCGTGGGCACGGGCGGCGATGGTTCGCACACCTTCAACATCTCGACGTGCAGCATGTTCGTGGCGGCCGCGTGTGGCGCCAGGGTCAGCAAGCACGGCAACCGCAGTGTCTCGAGCAAATCGGGCAGTGCGGACGTGCTGGAGGCTCTTGGCGCCCAGATCGCCTTGTCGCCCGATCGCATCAGCCGCTGCATCGCCGACACCGGGCTGGGTTTCATGTTTGCACCGGCTCATCATCCGGCGATGAAGAACGTGGCCCCCGTGCGCCGCGAACTGGGTGTGCGCACCATCTTCAACATCCTTGGGCCACTCACCAACCCGGCCGGCGCTCCAAACATCCTGATGGGCGTGTTCAACGCCGAACTGGTGGGCATTCAGGCCCGGGCCTTGCAGCGGCTGGGCGCCGAGCACGCGCTGGTGGTGTACGGCCGTGATGGAATGGACGAGGTCACTCTGGGCGCATCCACAAGGGTGTGTGAAGTCAAAGATGGCGTCCTCAGCGAATACGACATCCACCCCGAGGACTTCGGGTTGCCGATGGCGAGCCAGCGCAGTTTGCGCGTGGAAACACCCGACGACTCCAGGCGCATGTTGATCGCTGTGCTGAACAACCAGCCTGGTCCGGCGCGCGACATCGTGATGCTCAATGCCGGCGTGGCGCTGTACGCCGCCAACGTGGCCTCCACCATGGGCGATGGCGTGGCGATGGCGCGCGATGCGCTGGCCAACGGCCGGGCACGTGCGAAATTGGAAGCGTTCGTCAGCGCCACGCAGGCGCTCGCTTCAGCCTGAAAGCACTGCATGAGTGACATCCTGAAACGAATCGTGGCGGTCAAACAAGACGAGATTCGCGTTGCCCGAGCCAAGCGGGATGAGTCGTCGCTGCGGCGTGACGCAGAGTCGCTCGGCGGCGTGAGGGATTTTGTGGGTGCCATGCGGTTGCGCTTGGGACAAGGCCGAGCCGCCGTGATCGCCGAAATCAAGAAAGCCAGCCCGAGCAAAGGCGTGCTGCGCGAGCATTTCGTGCCGTCCGACATCGCCCGTAGTTATGAGCAAGGCGGTGCGGTCTGCCTGAGCGTGCTGACTGATGAGCAGTTTTTTCAGGGGTCGACCGCGTACCTGCAGCAAGCCCGTGCCGCCTGTGCGCTGCCGGTATTGCGCAAGGATTTCATGGTCGATCCGTACCAGGTCTACGAGGCGCGCGCCATGGGCGCCGACTGCATCTTGCTGATTGCGGCCTGTCTGGACGATGCCCAAATGGCCGACCTGGAATCGCAGGCGCATTCACTCGGCTTGGCGGTGCTGGTCGAGGTGCATGACGGTGCCGAACTGGACCGCGCCTTGCGCCTGAAGACGCCGCTGGTGGGTATCAACAACCGCAACCTGCGCACCTTTGAGGTCTCGCTTGAGACCACGCTGGGCATGCTCACCCGTGTTCCAGCGGATCGGGTGCTGGTGACGGAAAGTGGCGTGCTGAGCCGAGCCGACGTCATTCGCATGCGGGGCGCCGGCGTTTCTGCCTTTTTGGTCGGCGAGGCCTTCATGCGCGCGTCCGACCCGGGGAAGGCTCTTGGGGAATTGTTTACTTGACCAGTCATTCTGGCGACCCGGTGGGGGGTTTTTTTTCGGCGGCCAGTTCGTCCCGTTTGCAATCGCCTCTCGACAGTCTGGTCGATTGCTTGGATACCGATTGGCGCTCCTGCGTCGAGGCCTGGCGCCAAAGCCCGACAGGACGAACTCTCATTGAACAAGTGGATGCCAGAGTGGCCGCTGGTGCCTCTGTTTACCCGGCGAACGTTTTTAGGGCACTTGAACTCACGCCGCTGGGCCAAACCCGGGTGGTGATTCTTGGGCAAGACCCCTACCATGGAGAAGGGCAGGCCGAGGGCTTGGCCTTCTCGGTTCCGCCTGGAGTTCGAGCGCCACCCAGCCTGCGAAACATCTTCAAGGAACTGCACAGGGACATTGGCTTTGTGCCGGCTTCACACGGGCACCTCGGTGCATGGGCTGCGCGAGGCGTGCTGTTACTCAATTCAATCCTGACCGTCGAAAGCGGCGCTCCTGGGAGCCACGCAGGTTGCGGGTGGCAGGAGTTGACGGACCGACTCATTGGCGCGGCGGCCAAACATCGCGCACCCAAGGTGTTTCTTCTGTGGGGCGCCTATGCGCAAACCAAACGGAAGATCATTCAGGATCTGGGTGCTGCCGGCCAACATCTCGTGCTTCAAAGCAACCATCCTTCGCCGCTGGCTGCCTTTCGCTCCCCCGCCCCCTTTGTGGGCAATGGGCATTTCTCCCAGGCAGCGCAGTTTTTGGCGCGCGTTGATCCTGATCCTCTGGCGCTCAACTGGTCGATCGACGAGACGGACTGACCCGCCGCAATGCGACTCGCGGTCGGTTGATTGCCGTGATAAACTCTCGGGCTCGCCGCGGAGGGGTGGCCGAGTGGTTAATGGCAGCAGACTGTAAATCTGCCCTCTAACGAGTACGCTGGTTCGAATCCAGCCTCCTCCACCATAGCGAAAGTACAAAGTTTGAACCCCCTTGTGTCTCGGCTCAAGGGCTCCGGGCGGGAGTAGTTCAATGGTAGAACCCTAGCCTTCCAAGCTAATGACGCGGGTTCGATTCCCGTCTCCCGCTCCAGGGTTTGCGCCGGAACAGGTGCAACGGTTGGTCCAGTTAGGTCTGGCCAGAGAGGTTTTGAGTAGGCCCATGTGGCTCAGTGGTAGAGCACTCCCTTGGTAAGGGAGAGGTCGCGCGTTCGATCCGCGCCATGGGCACCAGGTTTTTGGTTTGTTGGTTGAATTTTCGGTCTCGTATTCGAGGAGTTGAGAATGGCAAAAGGCAAGTTTGAGCGTACCAAGCCGCACGTGAATGTGGGGACGATTGGTCACGTTGACCATGGCAAGACGACGCTGACGGCGGCGATCACGACGGTTTTGAGCAAGTTGTTTGGTGGCGAGGCCAAGGCCTATGACCAAA
>CANBSV010000080.1 GCA_947372225.1 Burkholderiales bacterium
CATCAAGACCGCCCTGCGCCTGTGGCGCCAGCAGTGGCTTGGCCTGCCTGTCTGGCACCGGATGTTCCTGCTGGCGTGCGGGCTCATCACCACTGCCGCGCCTGCGGCACCCTTCGAGGACACGATGGCGCAGCGGCTGCAAGGCTGCACGGTGTGCCACGGCGCGCAGGGCCGCGCCACGCCCAACGGCTACCAGCCTCGGCTGGCCGGCAAGCCCGCGGGCTACCTGTTTCACCAGCTGCTCAACTTTCGCGATGGGCGTCGCGACTACGGGCCGATGACCTCGCTGGTCGATCCGCTGAGCGACGCCTACCTGCAAGAAATCGGCAGCTACTTCTCCTCGCTGGACGTGCCCTATCCACCGCCACAGCCCTCGACCGCCGCACCCGCCACGCTGCAGCGTGGCGAGCAACTCGTGCGCCACGGCGACGCTGCCGCAGGCACCCCCGCCTGCCAGCAATGCCACGGCGAATCGATGATGGGCATCGCGCCCTCGATCCCGGGCCTGCTGGGATTGCCGCGCGACTACCTCAACGCGCAGCTTGGCGCATGGCGCAGCGGCAAGCGCCGCGCGCAGTCGCCCGACTGCATGGCGCAGGTCGCTCGTTCGTTGAGCCTGGCCGACATCGATGCGCTGTCGCAGTGGCTGGCCGCACAGCCGGTGGCGCCCGGCACCAAGCCGCTGCATGAGTGGCCAGCCGGCCGCAAGATGCCGGTGGCCTGTGGCGGCGTGTCGGTGGAAGCCGCACCAGCGGAGGTGCCTCGATGAGTGCCCGGTTGAAATGGCTGGCCGCAGCGCTCATCGGCATCGCCGGGCTGGCCGCGACGGTGGTCGCGCTCAACCTGCGCGGTGAAGGCACGCTCGACGCAGAGATTGCGGCCGCGGCCGCAGCACCCCCTGGCTTGCGTGCCGATCCCGAGGTGATCGCCCGTGGCGCCTACCTGGCACGCGCGGGCAACTGCCAGGCCTGCCACACCGCACGCGGCGGCGAGCCCTATGCCGGCGGACGCGCCATCGAGACGCCGTTCGGCACCGTCTTCAGCTCGAACCTCACGCCCGATCCCGACCACGGTCTGGGCCGCTGGTCGGCACGGCAGTTCTGGCGCGCGCTGCACCACGGCCGATCGGCCGACGGGCGGCTGCTCACGCCGGCCTTTCCGTACGACAACACCACGCTGATCAACCGCGCCGATTCGGACGCGCTTTACGCCTACTTGCGCATCGTGCCGCCGGTGGCGCAGGCGGTGCGAGCGCACGAGCTGCGCTTCCCGTTCAACACGCAGGCTGCGCTGGCGGTGTGGCGCGCGCTGTATTTCGAGCCGCGCGAGTTCCGCGCCGAGCCCACGCAATCGGCCGAATGGAACCGCGGCGCCTACCTGGTGCAGGGCCTGGGCCACTGCAACGCCTGCCACGCCTCGCGCAACGCGCTGGGCGCCACGAGCGGACCACTCGATCTGGGTGGTGGGCTGATCCCGGTGCACAACTGGTACGCGCCGTCGCTCACTGACCCGCACGAAGCCGGCGTGGCCGACTGGGACCGTGCCGAGATCGTCGCCCTGCTCAAGACCGGTGTGGCCAACCGGCCGAACGGTCTGGTCACCGCCTCCGGCCCGATGGGCGAAGTGGTGCTGCGCAGCACACAGCACCTGAGCGATGCCGACCTCGGCGCGATGGCCGCCTACCTGCAAACGCTGGGCGCTCACGCTGGCGTGAACCCGCCGGACGCGGCGCCCCCGCGCAAGACAGCCAACCCCCACGGCGAAAAGCTTTACGCCGACCACTGCGCCAGTTGCCACGGTGACAACGGCGAAGGCGTGGCCGACGCCTACCCGCCGCTGGCCGGCAACCGCGCGGTGACGATGGCAGTGCCGGCCAACCTCGTGCGAATGGTCGTTGAAGGCGGTTTCGCGCCCGCCACGCCCGGCCACCCGCGCCCGTTCGGCATGCCGCCTTTCGGTCAGGCCCTGAGCAACGACGACGTCGCCGCGCTGCTCACGCATGTGCGCAAGAGCTGGGGAAACCAGGCTCGCGCGGTGTCGGCGCTGGACGTCAATCGCTACCGGGGCAGCGCCGAGCGCTGAGAGCGCCGGTCACGAGGGGCTACCGCGATCACGTCCGGGAGACCGCCGACGTGGATCACGAAGGCGCCCACATCAAGCCTCAGGCCCCAACACGATCAAAGCCCGGTGCGAAAGCGATGACCGGTTCAATCGAAACAGCGCATGCCGACAAACGGCGCGGCCTGAATCGATGAACTATTGTTTTTTCAACGCCTGCGCCACCAGTTCAGCCAACATCTTCAAGTCGCCAGAGACGACTTCACGGTAGTTGTCGACCGCAGTGACTTCATAGTTGCTGATGTTTCCGGCACTGCCATTGACGGCATTGAAAACCAGCAAAGCGGTTTGGCCGACAGATCGATTGGCTTTGACAACACTCGCGGATATTTTGCTGGGCAGTTGGACTGCCCGCATGAATTCATATGTCTTGGCATCGCTCTCGGTGCGAATATCGATGGTGCTTTTCGGTGCCACCGACAACCGAACGCCATGCGTGACTTCCGCTTGAGAAAACCCGCCTGTGTTCTCAAGGGATACAAAATTCAACGTGATATTCGCTTTGACAAGGATCGCGCCAAAGTCCTTGGCCAAGCCAATTTCCTTGTTATATCCAGTCATGGTGTAAATATCTGCAGTGCCTTTGCCAATGACACTCACCGACCCGTTACCTATGCCCAATAGACCCGCGGCGCCGGTTTTGGCGGTCGGTGCGTCAGCCACCGCCGCTCGAAAGACATCGTTGGTCAACAGTTTCTCGGTGCTCAGCACCGGGTAGCCCTGTTCCTTCAAGGCGATGCGCAGGTTGTTGGCAAAGTCATCTCCAATCGCCTGCATCGTTTCCGGAGAAACGCCGAGCAGCTTGTAGTTGACGTCTACCGTAGAGCTGCCACTGCCGCTGGTGGAACTGGCAGATGTGTCGACCACAAAGGACAACTTGACGCTGCTCAGCGCCACCGGCGAGGCAGGCCCGGAAAACGGTTTGGAGGTGGGGCGCAGTGCATTGCTGTCGTTGACGGCCTGAGCAAATGCGTCAGCCCGATTGGAACTGGCCTCCAGCGCGATGGGCTTGGGCGGTCCATCGGTCCCGGTCAGTTTGCCCAGCAAGCCGCCAATGGCCCATGCCTGCGAAGAAAGCACCAGAAAAACCCCTAGTAAGAGCCCATTTCGGAAAGTGGTTCGTTGGGTCATAAATCCTCACTAAATAGAATTGGAGATCAGATAAAGAATTACTTGGCTTTCCCGTCAGAGAGGTGCAATGCCAGAAACAAAAAATATTTTATAGAAATAAATCTCATCGACGGAAAAAATAATTATGAAAACAAAAAGGCCCGCGCTTCTAGAAGCGCGGGCCTGCAACCAACAAAAAACCAAGGTGCCGTTTAGAACGGAATGTCGTCGTCCATGTCATCAAACCCGGTGGCGGCCTTGGGGGCAGGACGCGGAGGGGCGGGACGCGGAGCCGGGGCCGCGCTGCGGGCGGGGGCGCGGCTTTCGCTGCGGCCCTCACCGCGATCGCCATGGTCGTCTCCTGAATCACCGCCGCCCATGCCTTCACGTCCGCCGAGCAGCTGCATGTTGTCGGCGATGACCTCGGTGGTGTAGACGTCCTTGCCGTCCTTGTCCTGCCACTTGCGGGTCTTCAAACGGCCCTCGACGTAGACCGGGCGGCCCTTTTTCAGGTACTCGCCGGCGATCTCGGCCAGGCGGTCATAGAAAACAACGCGGTGCCATTCGGTTTCTTCCACCTTGTCGCCGCTGGTCTTGTCTTTCCAGTTGCGGGTGGTGGCCACGCTGATGTTGCAGATGGCGCTGCCATTGGGCGTGTAGCGCACTTCGGGGTCGCGGCCCAGGTTGCCAATGAGGATGACTTTGTTGATCGAGGCCATGGGGCGAGCTCCGGTGTGTCTGTGTACTGCCAAACATTATCGGGGGCCGGCTCCGAGCGCTGACTGCGGGTTGGCCCCCGACTTCGAGGGCATGCCTGCGTGCCCGACCCTTACCATCGCCGCCCATGCCGTCCGTCTGCCCATGACCACCGAATCCCGCGATTTCCCACAGACGGCCACCCCAGCCAGCGTACTGGCACCTACGTCCACCGAGCGCGCCGCGCTGTCGGTGCTGCAAACGGTGTTCGGCTACCCCGCCTTTCGCGACGCGCAAGCCGCCGTGATCGAGCAGGTGTGCTGCGATGGCGATGCGCTGGTGCTGATGCCCACCGGCGGCGGCAAGAGCCTGTGCTACCAGGTGCCGGCCATCGTGCGGCACCGCGCCGACCGCGGCGTGGCCATCGTGGTCAGCCCGCTGATCGCACTGATGCACGACCAGGTCGGCGCGCTCGAAGAAGCCGGCGTGCACGCGGCGTGCCTCAACTCGAGCCTGAGTTCCGACGAAGCTCAGCGCATCGAGCGCGAGATGATGGGCGGGCGGCTGGTGCTGCTGTACGCCGCACCCGAGCGCATCACCACGCCGCGTTTTCTGGCGCAGCTCGATTCGCTCGAGGAACGCGGGCTTCTCAGCCTGTTCGCGATCGATGAAGCTCATTGCGTGAGCCAGTGGGGCCATGACTTCCGCGAGGATTACCTCTCGCTCAACGTGCTGCACGAGCGCTACCCCGGCGTGCCGCGCATCGCGCTCACGGCGACCGCCGACGAGCTCACTCGCGCGGACATCATCGAGCGGCTGCAGCTGCAAGACGCGCGCATCTTCATCAGCAGCTTCGACCGGCCCAACATCCGCTACGCCATCGTCGAGAAGGACAACGCGCGCGCGCAGCTGCTGCGCTTCATCCATGACGAGCACGAAGGCGATGCCGGCATCGTCTACTGCCAGTCGCGCAAGAAGGTCGACGAGACGGCCGCGTGGCTGGTCAGCGAAGGCATCAGCGCGCTGCCGTACCACGCGGGGCTCGACGCCGACGTGCGGCGTCACCACCAGGACCGCTTCCTGCGTGAAGAAGGGCTGGTGATGGTGGCAACGATTGCCTTTGGCATGGGCATTGACAAGCCCGATGTGCGCTTCGTGGCGCACCTGGACCTGCCCAAGAACATCGAGAGCTACTACCAGGAAACCGGCCGCGCGGGGCGCGACGGCCTGCCCGCCGATGCGTGGATGACCTACGGCCTGGCCGATGTGGTCAACCAGCGCCGCATGATCGACGAGAGCCCGGCCGGCGAGGACTTCAAGCGCGGCCAGGTCGGCAAACTCGAGGCGCTGCTCGCGCTGGCCGAGGCGCACGACTGCCGGCGCATCCGCTTGCTGACGTACTTCGGCGAGGTCCAGGACACCACCGACGGCGCTCAGGCGCGGTACCGCTGCGGCAACTGCGACAACTGCATCAGCCCGCCGGCCACCTGGAACGCCACAGAAGCCGCGCGCAAGGCGCTCAGTTGCATCTACCGCTTTCACCAGAACGGCGGGCAGCGGTTCGGCGCAGGCCACCTGATCGACGTGCTGCGCGGCAAGGTCACCGACAAGGTCACGCAGCACGGCCACGGGTCGCTGTCGACCTTCGGCATCGGCGCGGACGTGACCGAAGCGCAATGGCGCGCCGTGCTGCGCCAGCTGATCGCGCTGGGCCACCTGCGCACCGAAGGCGAGTACCACACGCTCGAACTGACCGACAGCGCGCGCTCGGTGCTGCGCGGCGAGGTGCAGCTGCTGCTGCGCGAAAGCAGCCCGACGGCCGCGAGCGCCAAGCGCGGGCGCTTCGGATCGCGCTCGACCACGGCCAAGGACAAGGCGCCGCCGGTGCCGCTCGACGACGAGGCCACCGAACGCTTCGGCTCGCTCAAGGCCTGGCGTGCCGAGGTCGCGCGGGAACACAACCTGCCGGCGTACGTGGTGTTCCAGGATCGCACGCTGGCCGAAATGGCGCGCACCCAGCCGCAGTCGCTCGATGAGCTCGCGCAGATCAGCGGTGTGGGGGCCAAGAAACTCGAGGCCTACGGGCGCGAGATCCTGCGCGTGCTGGCGGCCTGAGGCGGGGCACCGCGTCAGACCCGCGAGGTCTAAACTCGGCGGATGTCGCGTGTTCGACATGAGAAGAAAACTACCGAGACAAGCCATGCGCCAGAACCTTCTTCGATCCCTGCGTCTTTGTGTGCCTGCCCTGGCTTGCCTGATGGCATGGCCCGCGGCCCAGGCGGCTCAAGGCAGCGGCCTGAACGCCGGGACCAATTCCTGGACGCTGGGCATCGAGAACGACCTGTTCGCCGGCAGCCACCGCGATGCCGATTACACCGGCGGCTTCATGTTCACGATGTCGGGGCCGGACGCCTCGCGCGCACTCATTTCGCTGGACCCGATCCTCGGCGCCATCGACAGCCTGTGGCTGCCCATCCGCGGGTCGGATCCATCGTCCAAGGCCGGGCTGCAAATCAGCATGCAGGCCTGGACGCCCGATGACACGGACTCAAAAGCAGCGGTCCACAACGACCGCCCCTACGCCAGCCTGCTCGCGCTGACCAGCACGCGCATGACGGTGGGCTCCGATGCCGAACCGGCCTGGGCCTCATCGCTCACGATCGGTGTGATCGGCGCAGGATTTGCTGAAGACATCCACCGCGGCTTTCACAGCCTGATCGGCAGCGGCCATTCGCCACGCGGCTATTCGCACCAGATTTCCGAAGGCGGTGAGCCGACGCTGCGCTACACCTTGCGCCGTCAGGCGCTGCTGGGCGAAAGCTCGTTGGGCGGCACGCGTCAGGACTTCAAGTGGGGCATCGAGGGCAGCGTGGGCTACCTCACCGAAGCGGTGCTGACGGCGTCGGGGCGCTTCGGCCGTTTCTCGACCCCTTGGTGGTCGATGTACCCGGAACACAGCGAGTACTACGCACCGCGTGGCACCGAAGGTGACCTGTACCTGTCTTACGGCATCACCGGCAAGCTGCGCGGCTACAACGCCATGCTCGAAGGGCAGTTCCGCCACTCGGACGTGACCGTCAGCCGCAGCAACCTCGAAACCGTGATCGGCGAGGCCTGGTTCGGCGTGACCTGGGGCATCACCAACTCGACCACGCTCAGCTACGTGATGCGCTACCAGACGGCCGAGATCCAGCACGGCGTGGGCGCGCGGGACTTCGGCAGCGGTGGCGTCTACCTCAACTACGGTTACTGAGGTTCGCGCGGCGGGGGCGCCGTCCGGTGAGGCACCGGTGATCCGGGTCGAACCCGTTGAAGCACCCGTGATCCGGGTGCGGGGGGCGCGCACCCACAACCTGAAGAACATCGACCTCGACATCCCGCGTAACCAGCTGGTGGTGATCACCGGGCTGAGCGGCTCGGGCAAGTCGAGTCTGGCGTTCGACACCTTGTACGCAGAGGGCCAGCGGCGCTACGTCGAAAGCCTGAGTGCCTATGCGCGGCAGTTCCTTCAGCGCATGGACAAGCCCGACGTCGATGTGATCGAAGGGCTGAGCCCGGCCATCAGCATCGAGCAGAAGGCGACCTCGCACAACCCCCGCTCCACCGTGGGGACGGTGACCGAAATCCACGACTACCTGCGGCTGCTGTACGCGCGCGCCGGCACGCCGTTCTGTCCCGATCACCACGTCGCCTTGCAGGCTCAAAGCGTGAGCCAGATGGTCGACGCGGCACTGGCGCTGCCCGAGGCCACCAGGCTGATGGTGCTCGCTCCCGTGGCGCGCGAGCGCAAGGGAGAGTTCACCGAGCTGTTTGCCGCGATGCAGGCGCAAGGCTTCGTGCGCTTTCGCATCGATGGCGCCACCGTCGAGGCGACCGACCTGCCCGCGCTCAAGAAGAACGACAAGCACGACATCGACGTGGTGATCGACCGCATCAAGGTCAGCCACGACGCGGCCAGCGGACTCACCCAACGGCTGGCCGAGAGCTTCGAAGCCGCGCTGCGCATTGCCGACGGGCGGGCCATCGCCTGCGAGATGGACACCGGGAGCGAGCTCTTGTTTTCGAGCCGCTTTGCCTGCCCGGTGTGCCGCTACTCGCTGGCCGAGCTCGAGCCGCGGCTGTTCTCGTTCAACTCGCCGCAAGGCGCGTGCGCGACCTGCGACGGCCTGGGCCAGGTCACGGCGTTCGACCCGCAGCGGGTGGTGGGTTTCCCCAGCCTGAGCCTGGCCAGCGGCGCCATCAAGGGGTGGGACCGGCGCAACAGCTACACGTTCTCGATGATCGAGGCGGTGGCGCGGCACTTCGGCTTCGATGTCGAAACCCCGTTCGAAGCGCTGCCCGAGGCCGTGCGGAACATGCTGTTGCATGGCTCGGGTGACGAGCCCATCGCCTTCACCTACAGCGCCGACAGCATGGGCCGCGAAGGCGAAGCCAAGCCGCGCAGCGTCAAGCGCAAGCACCCCTTCGAAGGCATCATCCCGGCGCTGGAGCGGCGTTACCGCGAGACCGATTCGGCACTGGTGCGCGAGGATCTGGCGCGCTACCAGAATGCCAAGCCGTGCCCCGATTGCCAGGGCACCCGGCTGCGCCGCGAAGCGCGGCATGTGTTCCTGCAGGCCGCCGGCGCAGCGCCGGACGCCCCCGGCGAGCCGATCTACCGCGTCGAGCACATGACGCTAGACAAGGCTCGCGCTTACTTCGATAGCCTGCAACTCCAAGGCGCCAAGGCAGCAATCGCCGACAAGGTGATCCGCGAGATCCGCTCGCGGCTGAAGTTCCTCAACGACGTGGGCCTGAACTACCTCAGCCTCGACCGCGGCGCCGACACGCTCAGCGGTGGCGAGGCTCAGCGCATACGGCTGGCCTCGCAGATCGGCTCGGGACTGACCGGCGTGATGTACGTGCTCGACGAGCCCAGCATCGGCTTGCACCAGCGCGACAACGAGCGCCTGATCGGCACGCTGCGCCACCTGCGCGACATCGGCAACAGCGTGCTGGTGGTCGAGCACGATGAAGACGCGATCCTCGCCGCCGACCACGTGATCGACATGGGCCCGGGCGCCGGCGTGCACGGGGGGCGGGTGATGGCGCAGGGCACGCCGGCCGAGGTGGCCGCGCACCCCGATTCGCTGACCGGGCGCTACCTGTCGCGCACGCTGCGCATCGCGGTGCCCTCGCGCCGGCCGTGGCACGGCACCGGCACCAGCGGTGAAGCGAGCGCGCTGCGCATCGTCAACGCACGCGGCAACAACCTGCAGAACGTGAGCGTCGACATCCCGGTGGGCCTGTTCACCTGCGTGAGCGGCGTGTCGGGTTCGGGCAAGAGCACGCTCATCAACGACACGCTGCATGCGGCCGCCGCGCGCAAGCTGCACCACAGCCACGCCGAGGCCGCGCCGCACGACAGCATCGAGGGCCTCGACGCCTTCGACAAGGTCATCAACGTCGACCAGAGCCCGATCGGCCGCACGCCGCGCAGCAACCCGGCCACCTACGTGGGCCTGTTCACGGCGATTCGCGATCTGTACGCCGAAATGAACTCCGCGCGCGAACGCGGCTGGGGCCCCGGTCGCTTCAGCTTCAACGTGGCCGGCGGGCGCTGCGAAGCCTGTCAGGGCGACGGCGTGATCAAGGTCGAGATGCACTTCCTGCCCGACGTTTACGTCGCCTGCGATGCGTGCGGCGGCAAGCGCTACAACCGCGAGACGCTCGAGGTGCTCTACAAGGGCAAGAACATCACCGAGGTGCTGGCGCTCACGGTGGAAGACGCGCACGCGCACTTCGCCGCGGTGCCCGCCATCGCTAGGCGGCTCCAAACGCTGCTCGATGTGGGGCTGGGCTACATCCGTCTCGGCCAGAGCGCGACCACGCTGTCGGGCGGCGAAGCGCAGCGCGTGAAGCTCGCACTCGAGCTGAGCAAGCGCGACACCGGCCGCACGCTGTACATCCTCGATGAGCCGACCACCGGCTTGCACTTCGCCGACATCGACTTGCTGCTGCGCGTGCTGCATCAACTGCGCGATGCGGGCAACACCATCGTGGTGATCGAGCACAACCTCGACGTCATCAAGACCGCCGACTGGGTGATCGACATGGGGCCCGAAGGGGGCGCCGGCGGCGGCCAGGTGGTGGCCGTGGGCACACCCGAAGACGTGGCCGCCAACCCCTCCAGCCACACCGCTCGCTACCTGCTGCCCCTGCTCCAGCAGGGATGAGCGCATCCGCGCGCCCATGAAAAAAGCCGATGCGATGCACCGGCTTTTTGTTTGGGGGCAGCGCTGGCGCGCTGCACGCTTCTACTCGCGATTCACTTGAGGTGGGCGCTGACCAGCTTGGTCATTTCGAACATCGTGACTTGCGGCTTCTTGAAGATTTCCTTCAGCTTGGCGTCGGCGTTGATGTTGGTCTTCTTGGTGGCGTCTTGCAGCTTGTGGGCCTTGATGTACTCCCACAGCTTCTTGGTGACTTCGGTGCGGGGCATCGGAGTGGCACCAATGATGGCGGCGAGCTGAGGGCTCGGCGTCACAGCCTTCATGAACGCGGCGTTGGCCGTGCGCTTGACAGCGGGTGCAGCGGTCTTGGCTGCCGCTTTCTTGGCTGGTGCCTTGGCGGCCACAGCAGCCTTCTTTGCGGGTGCCGCTTTCTTTGCCACAGCGGCCTTGGCCGGGGCTTTCTTCGCAGTTGCCATCTGAATGTTCTCCATCAAATAAGGGGATGATGTGCCGAGCTGGCGGAAGGCCGCGTGGGCCCTCATCCTCCCAGCGTTCGTGCGACGGAGATCGTACCTGCTGCCCAAGGCGTTGAGAAGACTGTTTCCTAGGAGAAACCCGCTTTCTGGGGCATTGAAGAGGGCATTTGTCGGCTCACCGACGCCAGCGCCCATGGGCAGGGCCTTGAACGGTGCCGGGCGATGCGTGCGGCAGTTATTCTTGCCCCATGAAAATGATCGTTCGCTGGCTCTTGCTCGCCGCCGCCTTGCTGCTCGTGGATTACCTCTACGAGGGCGTGTCGCTCGACAGTTTCGGCTCGGCCATGGGCGCGGCATTCGTGCTCGGTCTGCTCAACACGCTGCTGCGCCCGGTGCTGGTGCTGCTGACGCTGCCCGTCACGCTGATCACGCTGGGCTTGTTCCTGTTCGTGATCAATGCGCTGATGTTCTTCTTTGCGGCCCACCTGCTGGATGGTTTTCATGTCGCCAACTTCGGCGCGGCGCTGATCGGCTCGCTGCTGTACAGCCTGTGCGGCATGGTGATCGACGTGGCAATGGAGCGGCTGTTCCCGCCACGCGCTTGATGCCTCTCGCGGCGACGACGCCGTCAGTTCTTCAAGGCGCCGCCGGTCAAAGGTTTTTGGCGTCCAGCAGTTGCTGCTTGCGCTGCGCTTCCATCGTGCGCAAGCGTGAATCGATGACCGACAGCTCGACGAAGTCGGCCGCACCGCTGGCGGTGCCGGCCAGGCGCCTCCCGGCGCGCAGCCGCTCAATGGCACCGGGCAGATCGCCCAGCGAATAACGCGACTCGGCATCGGCCCGCAGGGCCTGCAGGCCCTGTCCGAGCTGCGTGCGCACGCGGAAAAGCGCCAGCCAGGCCTCGGCGTCCAGCGGGTACTGCGCGACCCAGGTCTGCAATTGATCGGCGCTTTGCTGCGCAGCGAGCGCATCGCCGGCCTGGCCCATGACCAGCGCGATCTGGGCGCCAAACAACAGCACCGGGCGCGAGGTATTGCCCGGTTGGGCCAGCGGTGCGAGCACCGCGCGCGCGTTGCGCACATCGCCGCGGTCGATCAGCGACTGCACCTGCAGCAATCGAACCGCCCGTTCGGCGCGCACATCAGCCGCCAGCGGAGGCGTGCCGCGCGCCAGGCTCATGGCCTTGCGAATCGACGCGTCGGCAGCAGGCCACTCGCGCAGCAGGCTGGACGCAAGCGCGCTGGAGTAGGCGTCGGCAAAACGCTCGCTGCGTGTGGCGGCGGGCGAGGAACCCTCACCATCGAGCGCCTGCCAGCGGCGCAGCGAGTCGGCGCGCGGATCCATGAGCACGCGGGCACGCGCGAGTGCGGCGCTGTGTTCGAGCGCGGTGGAAGGCGAGCTTTGCAACGCGGCCGGCGAGCCGATGCCCACGGTGCCCAGACGGGCGCGCGCCTCGCCAATGCGCTCTGTGGTCAAAGGGTGGCTGCGCAGGTACGGAAAACCGCCATAGTCGTTGAGCCGTGAGGCCTGCTGCAGCCGCTCGAACATCGCGGCCATGCCCGAGGGCTGGAACCCGGCGGTGCGCATCATGGCCATGCCGATGCGGTCGGCCTCGCGCTCCATGTCGCGCGAGAAGTTGAGCTGGCCCTGCATGCCCATGGCCTGGCCGCCCATGATCATGGCGTTGGCAGCATCGGCGCCACCGGACCGCGTGGCCGCCAACACGCCGAGGATCATGGCGGCCGCGGTGATGAGGCTTTGCCGCTTGCTGTTGGCAAAACCGCGGGCGATGTGGCGCTGGTTCACGTGCGTCATCTCGTGCGCCAGCACCGAAGCCAGCTCATCGCGCGT
>CANBSV010000081.1 GCA_947372225.1 Burkholderiales bacterium
GTGCCCAGATGCGGTGGATTTCCTCGGCGCGGAACTGCGGCACCACGGCGACGGTCATCGCCCGGGGCTGCTCCTTGGGCGCCGCCGCCATGGCCGCGAAGGGGCCGAAGCCAAGACCTATGGCAGCAGAAAACGAGCGTCGTTTCATCGGGCAGGAAGGGCGAATCTTCGGTTTGGAACTGGTGCGTGCCCGCGACCTGTGTCACACACCGATGGGTCGATCCTAATCCCAGTCGAAGCCGCCATGGCTGCCGGCACCCGCCTACCGTCCCGCGGTTGCGGGCTGGCCCAGCGCGCGCAGCACATCGCGGATGGCCTGAGCGCGGTCCTTGGCCTCGGGCGTGGCGCGTTCGATGCGCAACTTGTCGTTGCCGGCGAGCTTGATGTGACGATTTTTTTGCACCAGCTCGATGATCTTCATGGCCTCGACCGGCGGGTTGGGCCGGAAGCTGATGACCATCAGCGCGGGGGCCGCGTCGATCTTGGTCACGCCGAACGGCTTGGCCATCACGCGCAGCCGGTGCACGTCGAACAGCGTTTGGCCCTGCGGCGGCAGCTTGCCGAAGCGGTCGGTGATCTCCTCGAGCAAGACGTCGATCTGTTCCGCCTTGGACGCGGTGGCCAGCTTCTTGTACAGACTCAGCCGCGTGTGCACATCGCCGCAGTAGTCGTTGGGCAGCAGTGCCGGCGCATGCAGGTTGATCTCGGTCGTGACCGACAGCGGTGACATCAGATCGGGCTCCTGGCCCGCCTTCAGCGCGCGCACGGCCTCGGCCAGCATCTCGTTGTAGAGCTGAAAGCCGATCTCCATCATGTTGCCGCTCTGGTTCTCGCCGAGGACCTCGCCCGCGCCGCGGATCTCGAGGTCGTGCATCGCCAGGTAGAAACCCGAGCCCAGTTCTTCCATGTCCTGGATCGCCTGCAAGCGCTGCTGCGCCTGCTTGGTCAGGCCCTCGACGTCGGGCACCAGCAGGTACGCGTAGGCCTGGTGGTGCGAGCGGCCGACCCGACCGCGCAGCTGATGCAGCTGTGCCAGGCCGAACTTGTCGGCGCGGCTGATGATGATGGTGTTGGCGCTGGGCACGTCGATGCCGGTCTCGATGATGGTCGAGCACAGCAGCACGTTGTGGCGCTGCGCCACGAAGTCGCGCATCACGCGCTCGAGCTCGCGCTCGGGCATCTGTCCATGGGCGATGGCGATGCGAGCTTCCGGCAGCAGCTCGGCAAGCTTGTCGCGGCGGTTTTCGATCGTCTCGACCTCGTTGTGCAGGAAATAAACCTGCCCGCCACGCTTCAACTCGCGCAGCACCGCCTCGCGGATCGTGCCGCTCGACTCGCCGCGCACGAAGGTCTTGATGGACAGCCGGCGCTGCGGCGCGGTGGCGATCACGCTCAGGTCGCGCAGCCCTTCGAGCGCCATGCCCAGCGTGCGCGGGATCGGCGTGGCGGTCAGCGTGAGCACGTCGACATCGGCGCGCAGCGCCTTCATCGCCTCCTTGTGGCGCACACCGAAGCGGTGCTCCTCGTCGATCACCAGCAGGCCCAGGCGCTTGAACACGGTGTTCTGGCTGAGCAGCTTGTGCGTGCCCACGACGATGTCGATGGTGCCGTCGGCCAGTCCTTCGAGCGCGGCCTTGATTTCCTTGGCCGACTGGAAGCGCGACATCTCGGCCACGCGGATCGGCCACTTGCCGAAGCGATCGGCGATGTTCTGGTAGTGCTGCTCGGCCAGCAGCGTGGTGGGCGCCAGGATGGCCACCTGCTTGCCGCCGGTCACGGCCACGAAGGCCGCGCGCAAGGCGACTTCGGTCTTTCCAAAGCCCACGTCGCCGCACACCAGCCGGTCCATGGGCTTGGGGCTGATCAGATCCTGGATGACCGCGTGGATGGCGGCCCTCTGGTCAGGCGTTTCCTCAAAGCCGAAACTCGCCGCAAAGGCCTCGTAGTCGTGCGGCGAAAAGCGGAAGGCGTGACCTTCACGCGCCGCGCGGCGCGCATACAGGTTGAGCAGTTCGGCGGCGGTGTCGCGCACCTGTTCGGCGGCCTTGCGCTTGGCCTTTTCCCACTGGCCCGAGCCCAGGCGGTGCAGTGGCGCTTCTTCGGCGCTCACGCCGGTGTAACGGCTGATCAGGTGCAGCTGCGCCACCGGCACGTACAGCGTGGCCTTGTCGGCGTATTCAAGGTGCAGGAACTCGCTGTCGCCATCGCCCAGATCGATGTGGCGCAGGCCCACGTAGCGGCCGATGCCGTGGTTCATGTGCACCACCGGGTCGCCGACCTTCAGCTCGGACAGGTCCTTGATCAGCGCGTTGACGTCGCTGACCTGCTCCTGCTTGCGCCGCCGGCGCGCGGTGGGGCTGGTGGCGAACAACTCGGTTTCGGTGACGAACTCGATGGCAATCGCATCGGCCGCGGAGCCGCCGGGCGGTACCGGCTCGCTCCAGAAGAAACCTTCGGCCAGCGGCGCCACGGCGATGGCAAAGCGCTCGTCGCCCGAGGCGAACTCGGCCAGCGACGCCACGCTCGGCGGCTCGATGCGGCTGTCGCGCAGCAGCTCAAGCAGGCTTTCACGCCGGCCCTGGGTCTCGGCCACGATCAGCACGCGGTGCCTGGTGGTGCCCACGTGGAGCTGCAGTTTTTTCAGCGGCTCGGGTGCGCCGCGGTCGACGCCCAGATCGGGCAGGGGGTGCGCCCAGGCGGTGGTGTCATCGGCTGATGCGCGGCCGCGCAGGCTCAGCGTGGCATGACCGCCGGCGAGGGTGAAGAAGTCTTCCGACTTCAGAAACAGGTCTTCAGGTGGCAGGATGGGCCGGTCGCGGTCGTGCTGCAAGAAGCGGTGGCGCTCGCGGGTGTCGGTCCAGAAGCGCTTGAGCGCTTCATCGACCTCGCCGTGCAGCACCAGTGCGGCGGGCTGCTCGCTGCCCGCGCCCAGGTATTCGAAGATGCTCGCCGTCTGGTCGAAGAACAGCGGCAGGTAGTACTCGATGCCGGCGGTGGCGATGCCCGTGGCGATGTCCTTGTACAGGCGCACCTTGGTCGGGTCGCCCTCGACGCGCTCGCGCCAGCGGGCCCGAAACGCGTTGCGCGCGTCCTCGTCCATCGGGAATTCGCGCCCCGGCAGCAGTCGCACCTCAGGCACCGGATACAGGCTGCGCTGGCTGTCGGGGTCGAAGGTGCGGATCGAGTCCACCTCGTCGCCGAACAGGTCCACGCGGTAGGGCACCAGCGAGCCCATCGGGAACAGGTCGATCAGTCCGCCGCGCACGGCGTATTCGCCGGGTGACACCACCTGGCTCACGTTCTGATAGCCGGCCAGCGTGAGCTGCGCCTTGAGCGCGGCCTCGTTGAGCTTTTCCTTTTGCTTGAAGTTGAACGTGTAGGCGGCCAGAAAGCTCGGCGGCGCCAAGCGCACCAGCGCGGTCGATGCGGGCATCAGCACCACGTCGAGTTCGCCGTCCTTGTGCGATTGCAGCAGCCGCCACAGCGTGGCCAGCCGCTCGGAGATCAGGTCCTGGTGCGGCGAGAAGGTGTCGTAGGGCAGCGTTTCCCAGTCCGGGAACACGGCGATGCGCAACTCGGGCGCGAAGAAGGCCAGCTCGCCTTCAAGCCGCTGGGTGTCAGCGGGCTCGGCGGTGAAGATGGCCGTCAGGCGCTTTTGAGCGGTCTGTGCCTGCGCGTGGCGCGCCAGCAGCAGTGAGTCGGCCGAGCCGCTCGGGCGGCTCAGGGTGTGGCGTTTGCCAAGGGCGATGGAGGGTGTTTGCATCAGACAAAGCAAATCGCCCCGGGAGACGATACCCACGGGGCGAAGCAGGGCCCAATTATAGAATTCGCCCCGCTCTCAAGCCCCCATGACGCCACCCTCAAACCCCACCGATCGCGCCAGCGACGAGCCTCGTCTGTATGCGCTGGTTCCGTGCGCCGGGGTGGGTGAGCGGGCCGGCACGTCGGGGCCCAAACAGTACGAGCCGCTGGCCGGCAGCACCGTGGTCGGCCACACGCTGGGCGCACTCGCGCAGGTGAGCCGGCTGCACCAGGTGCTGGTGATGCTCAGCCCGACCGATGAGCGCTTCGAGGTGCTGCTGCCCGCATTTGCCGGCTGGGTTGACCGCCGGGGCGGCGCCACCCGAGCAGCCACCGTGGCCGCCGGCCTGGAGGCGCTGCTCGAACGTGGCGCGTGCGCGAGCGACTGGGTGCTCGTGCACGATGCCGCGCGCTGCCTGATCCGCCACGAGGCGGTCGATGCGCTGATCGACGCGTGTCTCGATGACGCCGTGGGCGGGCTGCTTGCGCTGCCGGTGGCCGACACGCTCAAGCGCGCCGAGCCGCTCACCGATCGCGTGCGCGGCACCGTCGAGCGTGCGCAGATGTGGCAGGCGCAAACACCGCAGATGTTTCGCATCGGGATGCTGCAAGGCGCACTCGCGTCGGCCGCGGCGCACGGTGTGACGGTCACCGACGAGGCCAGCGCCATCGAGGCGCTCGGTCACTCGCCGCGGCTGGTGCGCGGCGAGATGGAAAACCTCAAGGTCACGTTCCCGAGCGATTTCGCGCTGGCTGCCCGTTTGCTGGGCAGCCGCTGATCTCCACACTGCAGAAAGCATCGCCATGGCCCAGAACGGATTTGCCCCCACGTTTCGCATCGGTGAAGGCTGGGACTCCCACCGCCTCGTGACCGGCCGCGCGCTGATCCTGGGTGGCGTGAACATTCCCCACACGCACGGCTTGATGGGTCACTCCGACGCCGACGCGCTGGCGCATGCCATCACCGACGCCCTGTTCGGCGCGGCCTCGATGGGCGACATCGGGCGGCATTTTCCCGACACCGACGAGCAGTTCCGCGGTGCCGATTCGCTGGCGCTGCTGGCCGAAGCGGCGCGACGCGTGCGCGCTGCCGGATGGAAGGTCGGCAACATCGACTGCACGGTCATTGCCGAGGCGCCCAAGATGGCGCCGCACATCCTGGCGATGCGTCTGCGGCTCGGCCAGGCGCTGGGGTTGCAGCCCGACCAGATCAACATCAAGGCCAAGACCGCCGAAGGCATGGGCCCGGTGGGCCATGGCGAGTCGATCGAAGCGCGCGCCGTGTGCCTGCTGATGCGCTGAGCGTCCGCCTGCGTCAGGCGGTCAATTCGCTCGCTTGAATCGGAGCTGCGGACAGGGCGTAACATCCTCTGGTCGAGGCAGAGCGTGCCTCCAAAAGCTGCCGTTAGGCCTGCGATGTTGGTTGATGTGGTCACAAAGACGCTCGCGTTGGGGTCGAGCTAGCCCCGTGCCTCGGGGTTAACAGGGAGTGACCTTTGGAACGTCTGTTGTTCTTTCAGTATGGGGATTACGGTGCCGCTTGGCGGCACTTGTCCCAGGGCTTGCCGGAGACATACCGCGATCAAAAAGCCTCGTTGGAGTTGGTTGCCGGCTTTAGCGCGCGGTTCCATGTGACCACTTTGTCTGTGTGCGACCGCCCCCATCGCGAAGAAGTCGCGCCTAATTTATGGTCTATCGGAGTCGGTGAGACGGCCGCCTATTCGGCGCGGCGCATTCTGCCGCTTTTAGAGGAACTGGCGCCGGACCGAATGATCGTTCGGACCCCCCACCTTTACGCTTTGTTGTGGGCGCGATGGAGGGGAGTGCCGGCTCTGCCCGTCTTTGCCGACACCTTCGGTGCTGCAACGCTCCGGCAAAGGCTTGAAAACAGGCTTCTCCGATGGGCGCTTTCGGGGTCGAATGTGCCCTGCGTAAGCAATCACAGTCTCAATGCCTCGCTGTCGATGCGAACTGCGCTTGGCTTGGCGCCCGACAGGATCGTGCCTTGGGACAGGCCACCCCTGACGCCGGACTTGCTGGCCAAGCCCGCCGCTCCGTCAGATTGCTTGTGTCGGGCTTTTTACGCGGGCCTTGTGGTCGAAGAAAAGGGGATCGGCGATTGTCTGGAAGCTTCGGGCTTGATGGCGGCACGGAACCTGCGGCTGGAAATCGACTTTGCCGGAAGTGGCGATCTTCAGGCTTGGGCCGCGCGGGCAGAAGCGCTTGGGATCGCCGACCGGACTCGTTTTTTAGGTACTCTGCCCAATGAAGAGGTCCGTGCGCGGATGCGCGCGGCCGATCTGGTGCTGGTCCCCTCGCGACACGACTATCCCGAGGGACTTCCCAACACGCTCATTGAGGCCTTGGCGGCGCGCACTCCGGTGTTGATATCGGATCACCCCGCCTTTGCCAATCGGTTGCAAAGGGACCGCGACTGCTTAGTATTCCGCGCCGGCGATCCTGAGGATCTGGCTGGACAGATTGCGCGGCTGATGCTCGATGGAGGGCTGCAGGTTTCCCTTTCGGAGCGGGCGCCCGCGGCACTCGCTTCGCTTAGTTTCGGCTGGGACTGGTTCAACCTTATCGCTCAGTACGCTGACGATCCGGTCGATGCCAGTGGTTGGGTGGCAGGCCACTGCATTTCATAGCGCGGTGGGCCATGGCGAGTCGATCGAAGCGCGCGCCGTGTGCCTGCTGATGCGCTGAGCGCGGCTGCTAGACGCTGCCGCTCAGGTCGCCCGTTTCAGCCGGATTTGCGCCACCAGACCGCCGTCTGAGGCCAGGCTGAGCTCGAGCGTGCCGCCCATGCGCTGCATGGCCTTTTCGACGATGGCCAGGCCCAGGCCGGCGCCGGTGGCCGAGGTGCGCGCCGCGTCGCCGCGAAAGAACGGCGTGGTCAGCTGGCTGAGCTTTTCGGGGGCGACGCCACAGCCGTGGTCACGCACGCTGAGCTTCAGCCACGGGCCGTCGGGCGCGCAAGTCACATCCACATGCGCCACATCGTCTTCAGCGCTGCGGCCGTAGCGACGGGCGTTTTCAAACAGGTTCTGCAGCACGCGCCCCAGTTCGATGTCGTCCGCGAAAACCATGGATTCGAACGTGACACGCGATTGGATCTGGATGCGCGTTGCATCGCGAAAGGCCGCAGTCTCGCGATCGATCACGCCGGCCAGCGCCACTGACGACAGGCGCACATCGCCCGGGCGCGAGTAGTCCATGAACTTGTCGATGATCGCGTCGAGCTGGTCGATGTCGAGCGCCATGTTGCTCAAGGCCTCGGGGTCGTGCACGCTCATTTCGGCTTCGAGCCGCAATCGAGCCAGCGGCGTGCGCAGGTCGTGCGAGATGCCGGCCAGCATCACCGCGCGGTCGTCCTCGAGCTTGGCCAGCTCGCGCGCCATGCGGTTGAAGCCCATGTTGACCTGACGGATCTCGCTGGTCAGCGTGGTCTCGTCAAGCCGCGAGTCGAATTCGCCTTCGCGGATGCGCCCGGCCGAAAAGGACAGGTCACGCAGCGGCTTGTTGATCGCCTGTGTGACCGCCAAAGCCCCGAGCATCGTCACCAGCAACGCGATGCCCACCCAGATCAACAGCGTGCTGCTGGCGATCTTGCCGACGCGGGCCGGATCGGTCTGTAGCCAGTAGGGGTCGTTGCCGATCTCGAAGCCCACCCACAGCCCGGTGATTCCGTTGAGCTCCCTCGCCACCACCGTGTTGGCACCCAAATGCTCGCGAAGTTCGGACGCGATGGCGCGCGTGGTCCGGTCCGTTTCATAGGGCTTCCAGCTGTCGCCCGGCTCACGAGGAGCGAGCTTCACGGATTCATCAGTCGAAACGCTCTTGATGATGGTCAGGCGGTGGATGGCGTCCGGGTCGCTGAGCGCCACACGCGTGAGGTTCACGAGGCTGGCGATTTGATGGGCGGCACGCACCGCGCTGGGCTCGACTTCGAGCATGCGGAAGGTTTGCATCCATGCAAAAACGCCACCGGCCAGCAGCACGACCAGCAGCGCGAACGTGCGCCAGAACAAACTGAACGCGAGCCGAAGTTTCGGGATGGGCATCGGCGTCAGCCTGCGGTTGTCTCAGCGGCCGGGCAGCCGATCAAACCGACTCGTCGGGCACGAAGACATAGCCCAGGCCCCACACCGTCTGGATGTAGCGCGGCTGTGCCGGATCGACCTCGATCATCTTGCGCAAGCGCGAGATCTGCACATCCAGGCTGCGGTCGAAAGGTTCGAACTCGCGACCACGCGCCAGCTGCGCGAGCTTGTCGCGCGACAGCGGTTGCCTGGGGTGGCGCACCAGCGCCTTGAGCATCGAGAACTCGCCCGTGGTCAGAGCGATGGCCTCTCCGGCCTTGGACAGGCGGCGCAGCGACAGATCGAACTCGAACTCGCCGAACGTGACGGTCAACGATTCCTTGCTCGGCGCGCCCGGCGCCTCGGGGGCAGGGCGCCGGCGCAGCACGGCGTGGATGCGCGCGAGCAATTCGCGCGGGTTGAAAGGCTTGGGCAGGTAGTCGTCGGCACCCACTTCGAGACCGACGATGCGGTCGACGTCTTCGACCTTGGCGGTCAGCATGATGATCGGCGTGCGGTCGTTGGCATTGCGCAGCCGGCGGCAGATCGACAGACCGTCCTCGCCGGGCAGCATCAGGTCGAGCACGATCATGTCCACGCTCTCGCGGCTCAGGTAGCGGCTGAGCGCCTTGCCGTCTTCGGCGAGCAGGACTTCGAAGCCCTCCTGGGTCAGGTAGCGTCGCAGCAGGTCACGGATTCGGGCGTCATCGTCAACGATCACGATGCGATCGGCGCGTGCAGAAGTGCTGGCGTTCATGGCAGGCTCCATTTGTAACAAAATGGATTTTGCGCGGCTTTGCGCCGGGCTGAGGCCACGAACAGCCCCGCATTGACCATTCGTTACAAAGATCCGCGAGGGCGCGCGCCCAGGCTGACGGGTCGTGTCATCGCGCCGATGTCACCTCGCGTTAGGCTGCAAGGTCGCGATCCGCGACGCCCACCAGGCCACCCCATGAACGTCTTTCGAACCCGATTCAATTCGCTTGGATTGCGCCGCGTTGGCGCCTGTGCGGCTGCACTGGCGTTGATCTCGACGGCCGCTGTGGCATCGGAACCCCCGGTACCGGCTGGCGTGGTGGCGCTGACCGCCACCGCCAGCGTTGACGTGACCCGCGACATGTTGTCCATCACGCTGGTGGCCACACGTGACGGCAACGACGCCAGCGCGGTTCAGTCCCACCTGAAGCTGGTGCTGGACACCGCGCTGACCGAGGCGCGCAATGTGGCTCGGCCCGGTCAGATCGACGTGCGCACCGGCAACTTTTCGCTCAACCCGCGTTACTCGAACCGAAACGCGCTGTCGGGCTGGCAAGGCAGCGCCGAGCTGGTGCTCGAAGGCCGGGATCTGCCCGGGCTCAGCCAGTTGGCCGGTCGCATCCAGAGCATGACCATCGCCCGTGTGTCGCAAAGTCTGTCGCGCGAGCAGCGTGAGAAAGCCGAGGCGACTGCCACGACGCAGGCGATCGGTCGATACCGCGCCCAGGCCGCTGAAGTCACCAAGCAGTTCGGTTACGCCAGCTACACGGTGCGCGAGGTCAATGTGTCGACCAATGAGTCCGGACCCGGCCCCGTGCCGATGTTCGCGGTGCGCGCCATGGCTGTGCAGGCCGAGGCGCCCGTGCCGGCGGAGGCCGGCCAGACCGCCGTGTCGGTCACGGTCAACGGCACGGTCCAAATGGCGAAGTGACCCGCCGCGGCGGGTGCACTGCCGGTCGCGTCACTGGGCGGCCCAACCGCCGTCCATGTTCCAGGCCACGCCGCGCACGTTGTCGCCGGCCGGCGAGCACAGGAACACCGCCAGTTCGCCCAGTTGCTCGGGCGTGACGAACTGCTGCGAGGGCTGCTTGTCGCCGAGCAACCCGCGGCCTGCTTCCTCCACACTCACGCCGTCGCGCACGGCGCGGTCATCGATCTGCTTTTGCACCAGTGGCGTGAGCACCCAGCCCGGGCAGATGGTGTTGACGGTGACGCCCGTGGTCGCTGTTTCCAGTGCCACCACCTTTGAAAATCCCACGATGCCGTGCTTGGCCGCCACATAGGCCGACTTCTGCGCCGAGCCCACCAGACCGTGGACCGATGCGAGGTTGATCACGCGGCCCCAGTTTTTGGCTCGCATGGCTGGAATGGCCAGCCGCGTGGTGTGAAACGCCGAGCTGAGATTGATGGCGATGATCGCGTCCCACTTTTCGACAGGAAAGTCCTCGACGTTGGCCACGTGCTGGATGCCGGCGTTGTTGACCAGGATGTCGACGCCTCCGAATGTGGCCGTGGCCACGGCGAACATGTCGGCGATCTCGGCAGGCTTGGTCATGTCGGCCCCGTGGTGGATCACTTGCACGCCGTGCGCTGCAACCTGCGCCTTGGGTGACGTGACGTCGCCAAAGCCGTTGAGCACGATGTTGGCGCCTTGGCGGGCCAGACTCAGCGCGATGCCCAGGCCGATGCCACTGGTCGATCCGGTGATGAGCGCTGTCTTTCCTTTGAGCATGGTGGGTTCCTTCGGGGGCGGGAGGGGGTTGGTACGATGCATTATCAAAGAGCCCGAATTCAGCGGGCTGATTGCCTGCACCCGGTTTCTTGAAGCTGCCCATGTCTGATCACGAGCCCCGCCTGCACCATGTGTCCTGCCTCGACGCTGCCGGACTGCACCGGGTGGCCTACTGGGAGTGGGGTGACGCAGGCAATCCGCGTGTGCTGGTGTGCGTGCACGGGCTCACCCGCCAGGGACGCGACTTCGATGTGCTGGCACGGGCCCTGAGCAGCCACTATCGGGTGATCTGCCCCGACATCGCCGGGCGGGGAGAGTCTGACTGGCTCACGCAGCCCATGGAGTACGTGATACCGCGTTACGTGGCCGACATGGTCACCGTGCTGGCGCGAGTGAATGCCGAGACGGTGCACTGGGTGGGCACCTCCATGGGCGGGCTGATCGGCATGGCGCTGGCCAGTCTGTCGCCAGGTGCGATTCACCGGCTGGTGATCAACGACATCGGCCCGGCGATTGAGGCGGCGGCGCTGACCCGCATCGGCGGCTATGTGGGCGTGGCCCAGCGCTGGGACACGGTTGAGCAGGCAGCCGACTACATGTGGTCGAACTCGCGCGGTTTCGGCCCGCACACGAAGGACCAGTGGCTGGCACTCACGCGACCCATGCTCAGACCTGTCGACATCGCCGATGGCGGCGGGTTCCGCGCGCACTACGACCCGGCGATCGCGCTGCCGTTTCGTGCGGCCACGGCGGAAAGCGCCGCCGCCGGCGAAGCCGCGCTGTGGCGAGCCTATGACGCCATCGCTTGCCCGACGCTGTTGCTGCGCGGGGCCGAGTCCGATCTGCTGAGCGAGCACACCGCGCTGGCCATGACGCAGCGCGGACCTCGGGCGAGCCTGGTTCAGTTCAGCGGCGTGGGCCATGCGCCGACCCTGGTGGCCGACGATCAGGTGCAGGCCGTGCGGGAGTTCTTGCTGGCCTCATGAAGACGGGTTCTCTGGCCACGAAGGCACCCGACTCGTCTGAGGTGCAGCCCGGCGATCAGGTTGCCAACCCGGCCGAGCGCGACCCGCTTGCCGATCACGAAGGCGAACTTCAGCGCCGTCGCGCGCGCGCGTTTGCCGAGCCGTTGCTCGCGGGACAGCCACTGGACACCGGCGAAGATGCGCTGGAGCACGCCGACGGCGTGAGTGACATTCTGGATGCCATCGGTGCGGCACCCTCGCTGTGTGCCGCGGCCTATCTGGTCTACGCCGGCGACTACCTCCAAAAGCCCGAGGAGATGGTGGCCAAGGCGTTCGGTCCTTCGCACGCCAGTCTGGTGAGCAGCACCCGCAAGCTGGTTCAGATCCAGCGTGCGGCGCGTGAGGCCCAGTTCGAAGGCGAGCAGCGCGTGCAGCAGACCGAACTGGTTCGCAAGATGCTGCTGGCGTTTTCGCGCGACTTGCGTGTGGTGTTGCTGCGGCTGGCCTCGCGGCTGAAGACGCTGCGTTTTTTTGCGGCAAGCAAGACCGTGTGCCCCGAACCGCTCGCACGCGAATCCATGCAGGTGTTCGGCCCGCTGGCGAACCGGTTGGGCATCGGGCAGATCAAGTGGGAGATCGAGGACCTGGCATTCCGGTTCCTGCAGCCCGATCAGTACAAGTCGATCGCACGGTTGCTCGACGAGAAGCGCGCAGAGCGCGAGCAGCGGGTGGAGGCATTCCGGGTGCGGTTGGCAGCGCAGTTGCGCGACCACGGCATCGAGGCGGAGGTGCAGGGGCGACCCAAGCACATCTACAGCATCTGGAAAAAGATGAAGGGCAAGGGGCTCGACTTTGAGGGCGTGCTCGACATCCGCGCGCTGCGGGTCATCGTGGACGATGTGCCGCAGTGCTACGCCGCGCTCAGTCAGGTGCACTCGATGCACGACGCCGTGTCGCAGGAGTACTCCGACTACATCGCGCGGCCCAAGCCCAACG
>CANBSV010000082.1 GCA_947372225.1 Burkholderiales bacterium
GGGTGAACGATCTGCACCATCTCGACCTTGTCGAACTGGTGCTGGCGGATCAGACCGCGCGTGTCGCGCCCGGCGCTGCCGGCTTCGGAACGGAAGCACGGGCTGTGCGCAGTGAGCTTGATGGGCAACTGATCGGCACTGAGCACCTGGCCGCGCACGCTGTTGGTCAACGAGATTTCCGAGGTCGAGATGAGGTATTGCTCGGGCTGGGTGACGTCGCCACCGCGCGTGACCCAGAACATGTCCTCCTTGAACTTGGGCAGTTGGCCGGTGCCTTCGAGCACTTCGCGGTTGACGATGTACGGCGTGTAGCACTCGGTGTACCCGTGCTCCTCGGTGTGCAGGTCGATCATGAACTGAGCCAGTGCACGGTGCAGTCTGGCCACCGGCCCGCGCAAGAAGCTGAAGCGCGAGCCCGACAAGGTGGCGCCCAGATCGAAGTCCAGGCCGAGCGGCGCGCCCAGATCGACGTGATCGCGGGGCGTGAAATCAAAACTCGGCAGCGTGCCCCAGCGGCGCACCTCGGCGTTCGCGGTCTCGTCGGCGCCCACCGGCACGCTGTCGTGCGGCATGTTGGGCAGCGCCATCAGCAACTGCGACAACTCGGTCTGGATGGCATCGAGCCGCTCGGCCGAGGCCTTGAGCTGTTCGCCGATGCCCCCGACTTGCGCCATCAGCGCGGTGGTGTCTTCGCCGCGGCCCTTGAGTGCGCCGATCTGCTTGGACAGGCTGTTGCGCTGGGCCTGCATTTCCTCGGTGCGCATTTGCAGCGTCTTGCGCTCGGTCTCGAGCGACTGGAAGCGATCGACGTCCAGAAACGGCTGCGGCGACTTGCGCTTTTCGAGGCTGGCAATGACGCTGGCGAGGTCTTTTCGCAGCAGGCTGATGTCGAGCATGGCGGTGCGGTCGAGGCGGGTCGGCCGAGGTGATGAGGTGAGCGCGGAATTGTAGGCAGCGGCCCTGCCGCGGCCTTGGTTTGCCAGCCGGATCAGCCGGGCTGGTTCATGGACTTGTCGCCCAGACCCATGGGCAGCGGAAAGTGGACCGTCTCGAGCACCCCGGGCGTGCTGCGCACCGACACCGCGCCCAGCGCGCGCAGCCGCGCGATCACCTGCGTCACCAGGATCTCGGGCGCCGATGCGCCGGCGGTCAGCCCGACGCGGGTCTTGCCGACAAACCATTCGGGCTGCAGGTCTTCGGGCGAGTCGACCATGTAGGCGTCGGTGCCCAGACGCTGGGCCACCTCGCGCAGGCGATTGCTGTTGGAGCTGCTCAGACTGCCCACCACCACCACCACATCGACGTTGGGCGCCATCACCTTGACGGCGTCCTGTCGGTTCTGGGTGGCGTAGCAGATGTCTTGCTGCTTGGGCTCGCGCACGTTGGGAAATCGGCGCTTGACGGCTGCCAGGATCTCGGCCGCGTCGTCCACCGACAAGGTAGTCTGTGTCACCACGGCCAGCGGCGTGTCGGGCGACACCTGCATGCGCTCGACGTCGGCCACGCCCTCGACGAGGTGGATGCCTTCGGTGAGCTGGCCGATGGTGCCTTCGACTTCAGGGTGGCCCTTGTGGCCGATCATGATGAAGTCGTAGCCTTCCTTGCGCAGCTTGGCCATCTCGACGTGGACCTTGGTCACCAGCGGGCAGGTCGCATCGAACACCGTGAAGCCGCGCTCGGTGGCCTCGGTGCGGATCGCCTTGGACACGCCGTGGGCGCTGAAGATCAGCGTGGCACCAGGCGGCACATCGGCCAGGTCCTCGATGAAGATGACACCCTTGGTCTTGAGGTCGTTGACCACGTAGGTGTTGTGCACGATCTCGTGGCGCACATAGATCGGCGCACCGAACTTGGTGAGCGCACGCTCGACGATCTCGATGGCGCGATCCACGCCGGCGCAAAAGCCGCGCGGCTCGGCCAGCAGCACTTCCTGGACTCGGACGTTGGCGGTCATCACAGCACTCCGATGAGCTGCACTTCAAAGGTGACCGGCTGGCCGGCCAGCGGGTGGTTGAAGTCGAACAGCACCCAGTCGGCGGACACCTCGCGCACCACGCCGGCGTAGGCGCTTTGGCCATCCGGTGTGGGGAACTGCACCACGTCACCGTCGCGGTAGGGCTCCTCGGGAGCGCCCAGTTCATCCAGCAGGCGGTGCTTCACGCGCTGCATCAGATCGGGGTTGCGCGGCCCGAAGGCTTCGCCGGCGGCCAGCTCGAAGGTGGCGCGCGAGCCCTCGGCCAGGCCCATCAAACGCGCTTCCATCGCGGGCGCCAGCTCACCGCCGCCGATCGACAGCGTGGCCGGCTTGTCGTTGAAGGTGTTGATGATGTCGGCGCCGTCCGGGCCGGCAAGTCGGTAGTGCAACGTGAGGAAAGACCCCGTCAGGACTGTGTTCAAGGGCGCGCCCGGTTGGATAGACTGACTTCAATTTTACGAGCGGGCTCGGCACGACGGCGTCTCATGGTGCTCAAGGACATCCCAGCGGCCGCCAGGCCGCGCGAAAAGCTGCTGGCCCTGGGCCCTGCCGCACTGGCCGACGCCGAACTGGTCGCCTTGCTGCTGCGCACCGGGCTGCGGGGGGTGTCGGTGCTGCAGCTCGCGCAGCAGCTGCTCGACGCCTTCGGCGGGCTGGGCGGCTTGCTGCACGCCAGCGCCAGCGACCTCAAGCGCATCAAGGGCCTCGGCCCGGCCAAACGCGCCGAGATCACCGCGGTGATGGAGCTGGCCCGGCGCTCGCTGGCCCAGGAGCTGGCCGAGCGAACCGTGTTGACCTCGCCACAGCAGGTCAAGGATTTCCTGCAGCTGAAGCTCGCACATTTGGGGCACGAGGTGTTTGCGGTGCTGTTTCTCAACGCTCAGCACCAGTTGGTGGAGCTCGAAGAAATGTTTCGCGGCACGCTCACGCAGACCAGCGTCTACCCCCGCGAGGTGGTCAAGCGCGCGCTCGATTTGCAAGCCAGCGCGGTGATCCTGGCGCACAACCACCCGTCAGGCGTGGCCGAGCCGTCACGCGCCGATGAGTACCTGACGCAAACGCTCAAGGCCGCGCTGCAGTTGGTGGACGTTCGGGTGCTCGATCACCTGGTGGTCGGGCGTGCCGGCGTGGTGTCGTTCGCCGAGCGGGGGCTGCTGTGACCGCCCTGCGCAGCCTGAGCGATCTGCAGGTCGTCAAGAAGACGCTGGCCGATCGGGCGGCCGCTGCGGCACGGCTGGCTGCCGAGGCACGGGCCGCTGCGGCACGCGACAAGCGCGAGCGCGAGCTGTTTGCACTCACCGTGGGCCCGGTGCAGCCGCTGCGCCGCGGGTCCAGCGAGCCGGTGGCGCGGTCACAGGCCGAGCCGCTGCCCCGCCAGCGCGAACTCGACGAGGCCGCGGTGCTGCGCGAGGCGATCTCGGATGAATTCGACGTCGAATCGCTGCTCGAGACCGACGACGCGCTGTCTTACCGGCGCAAAGGTGTCGGTCCCGAGGTGGTGCGCAAACTGCGCCGCGGCGTGTGGTCGATCCAGGCTCAGCTGGACCTGCACGGCTCACGACGCGACCAGGCGCGCGAGCAGCTCGGCGCGTTCTTGCGCGAATCGGTGCGCCAGGGCCTGCGCTGCGTGCGCGTGGTGCATGGCAAAGGCAACGGATCACCGGGGCGCGAACCGGTGCTCAAGTCCAAGGTCAAAACCTGGCTGGTTCAAAAAGACGAGGTGATGGCGTTTGCTCAGGCGCGTGCCGCCGATGGTGGCCATGGGGCTGTGCTGGTGCTGCTGCGATCGAGCGATCCACACAGCGCCGCGCCGGGGGCTCGCCAGGAGGCACCTGCTGCGCGCAAGGTCAGGCCGGCGCAGCCCTGAACCACGCTGCCGGCTGTCAGGCCAGCAACTTGTCGGCCAGCAAGCCGATGGCCCTGGATGCGGGACACCCCGGCATCGACTCGACCAGCAACTGGCGCTTGAGGACAGCCTCTCGCACCGCCGGGTCGGTCGGCAGCTCGCCGACCAGATCGAGCTGGAGCAAACCGGCTTCCGTCAGGGCGGGCGACACGAAACGGTCGACCACCTGCTGCAACTGGCCACGTATTGCACGTCCTTCACCGGGGCGCGAAATCTGGTTGACGATCAGCTTGACGCGGCGACGCCCCTGCTGAGTGGCCAGCACCTTGATGGTGGCGTAGGCGTCGGTGAGCGAGGTCGGCTCAGGCGTGGCCACCACCAACACCTCGTCGGCGAGGGACACGGCGAACAGCACCACATCGGAGATGCCCGCGCCGGTATCGATCAGGATGACGTCAAAGCGCGGCTTCATCTTTTCAACGATGGCCAGCAGCTGCTCGCGCACATCGTTGGTCAGCCGCGAATACTCGACCAGGCCGGAGCCCGCCAACAGCACGAAAAAGCCACCCGACGTCGGCACGATCGCGGACTCGAGATCCGCCGTACCGCCAAACACATCGTGCAAGGTGACCTTGGAGTGCAGATTCAAGACCACGTCGAGGTTGGCCAGGCCCAGATCGGCATCGAGCACGAGCACACGCTGGCCCCGACGCGTCAATGCAGCAGCGAGGTTGGCCGACACCATGGTCTTGCCCACACCGCCCTTGCCACTGGTCACCGCCAGCGTGCGCGCCAGACGCGGGCTGCCGGTGGTGGCGGGTCGCGCGACGGGTTCGTTCGTAGCACTCATTCGGAATCCTGAGGCTGGGTGTTGCCGAAGAGCATGCTCTTTTCCTCGGCACTCACTTGATAAACGGCCGCGTGTTCGAGACACACCCGGTTACGGCCTTCGCTCTTGGCACGGTAGAGCTGGCGATCGGCGCGCTCGACCCAAATCAATGGAGACGATCGCACCCACTGCGGCGCAAAGGCGCCCCCGATGCTGATCGTGGCCCGCACGTCAATGCCCGGCGCCACATGGACCACCTGGTGCTCGACTTGCGCGCGTATGCGCTCGGCCACCGCATTCCCGAAAGCCGGCGCGCAGTTGGGCAAGATGATCACGAACTCTTCACCGCCGAATCGCGCGACGGTGTCCATGGGACGCACGCAATCCTGCAGGGCGGCAGCGACTGACTTGATCACCAGATCGCCAGCCGCGTGGCCATGTGTGTCGTTGACCTGCTTGAACAGATCGATGTCGGCCAGCAGGACCAGCGCCGGTTCGCCGGAGCGCGCCACCCGATCGACTTCGCGAGCCAACGTGGCCTCGAACTGACGCCGGTTGGCCAGCCCGGTGAGCGGATCTCGACTGGACAGATCGCACAGCGCATCGATCACCGCCTGCAGCCACTGCACCGAACCGGGCTCGGCATGCGCAGGCAACTCCCGCCCGGCCTGCTGCAGCAACTGCAAGGCCATCTGCAACTGGAGTTCCTCCTGGAGGCCGGCGGATGACATGGGTTCGGGGGTTGTCGAGTGCGATGTGGGTGCTTTGAGTCTAGCGGTGCGGGTCGCCCCGATAGGGCCGAACAGCCGTGCAAACCCAGGTCACTTCTTGCGGGGGCAGGCGATGTATGACCTCAAGCGGCGAACCAACGGACCGATAACCGACATGAACCTTGAACCGGCCTGACCCGACATCCGTCGGCCAGTCGCCCGGCGTGAACGGAGAAACTGACGATGTCTGCTGTGATGCGTGGCAGCCCTTCCGATCGAGTCGGCCCCTCGGCGGCGTCGATGGAGCACGATCTGGCCTTCGAGCGAGGCGACTTTGACCGTGTGCGCAGCCTGATCTACCAACGCGCGGGCATCAGCCTGGGCGATGGCAAGCAGGCCATGGTCTACAGCCGGCTGTCGCGCCGCCTGCGTGACACGGGGCATGGATCGTTTGCGAGCTACCTGCATTGGCTGGAGCGTGAATCCGGCGCAGTTGCCGAGGCCGAATGGCAGGAGTTCGTGAACTGCCTGACCACCAACCTGACCTCTTTTTTCCGTGAGGACCATCACTTTGTGGCGCTGGTGGACGACCTGCGTTCGCGCGCCAAGTCGGGCATGCGCATCTGGTGCAGCGCGGCATCGACCGGCGAGGAGCCTTATTCGATCGCAATGACCGTGGTCGAGTCGCTCGGAGCCAACCACAACGTGAAGCTGGTCGCCAGCGACATCGACACGCAGGTGCTCACCAAGGCACGGCTGGGTGTGTATCCGCAGGACGCTCGCGGACTCACGCCTCAGCGGCTGCATCAGCACTTTCTGCGGGGCAAGGGTCCGCAAGAGGGTTTCATCCGCGTGAAGCCGGAACTCGCACGGATGATCGAATTCCGCGCGCTCAACCTGATGGACTCGCGCTGGTCGCTGGGCGAGCCGTTCGACATCGTCTTCTGCCGCAACGTGATGATCTATTTCGACGCGCCGACACAGCTGAAGGTGCTTGAAAAGATGCACGCATGCATGACGCCGGGTTCACTGCTCTATGTGGGCCACTCGGAGAACTTCACCGATGCGAAGCATCTGTTTCGCCTGCGCGGCAAGACCATCTACGAGCGGGTCTGAGGCCGCGCCGCCACACGTCACCGCAACACCCCGACACCCACCCAAGGCTGCACGCAACCATGGCTTTCACGACTGGAATCGCCACCACCTCCAGGGTCGCCACGCCCCGACCTGCGCCTGCGGCTGAATCGCTCTCGGCGATTTCGCAAGGTGCCGCAGCGCCCAACTCGAGACTGGCCAAGTTGCGAGCGCAAGTGCCCAAGCAGGGACAGGCCTCGTTCTTCTTCTACGACGCTCACTTCAAGAGCGATGCGGTCAAGGTCCTGCCCGGCGAGTACTACGTCGACAACCAGGACTTGCTGATCATGACAACGCTGGGTTCGTGCATCGCCGCGTGCCTGTGGGACCGCAACGCCGGCGTGGGTGGGATGAACCACTTCATGCTGCCCGACGGCGTGGGCGATTCAGGCCGCTACGGCTCGTTCGCAATGGAAATGCTGATCAACGAAATGCTCAAGCGCGGAGCCAGCCGCTCCGGCATGGAAGCCAAGGTCTTCGGCGGCGGCCAGGTGGTCAGCGGCATGACGACGATGAACGTGGGCGAGCGCAACACCGCGTTCGTGCTCGACTACCTCAAGACCGAGCGCATCCCCGTGGTGTCCAAGGACGTGCTCGACATCTACCCCCGCAAGGTGTGCTTCCTGCCTGCCAGCGGCAAGGCGATGGTCAAGCGCCTGGCAGCCACGAACACCGAAGCACTGCTTGTGCAAGACCGCATGGCCACCGAACGAGCGTCGAGTTCGAGCAGTGCCGGCGGATCGGTGGACCTCTTTTGAGTTGGGCCCAGGCTCAACATTTTTCCGATCACCTGAAGAAACAACATGGCCAAGACACGTGTGGTGGTGGTGGACGACTCTGCGCTGGTGCGCAGACTGCTGAGCGAAATCATCAACCGCCAGCCCGACATGGAATGTGTGGGTGCGGCGGCTGACCCGCTGATCGCCCGCGAGATGATCCGCGAACTGAACCCGGACGTGATCACGCTCGACGTCGAAATGCCGCGCATGGACGGCATCGATTTCCTCGGCAAACTCATGCGACTGCGGCCCATGCCGGTGGTGATGGTCTCCACGCTCACCGAACGAGGAGCCGACGTCACCATGCGCGCACTCGAACTCGGCGCCGTCGACTTCGTGGCCAAGCCGAAGATCGGCGTGGTCGACGGTTTGAATCTGCTGGCGCACGACATCACGGACAAGGTGCGCATCGCGTCGAAAGCGCGCATGCACCGCGCAGCACCCGTCCAGACCGCCTCCGCGAGCACGGACAGCGCTCGCCCTGTGGCTGCGGCGGCCGCGATAGGCCGGCTGTCCACCGAAAAGATCATCTTCATTGGCGCGAGCACCGGCGGCACCGAGGCGACCAAGGAAGTGCTGATGAACTTGCCAGCCGACTGCCCGGCGGTGCTCATCACTCAGCACATGCCACCCGGATTCACCAAGAGCTATGCCGCGCGACTCGACGGCTTGTGCCGCATGAGCGTGGCCGAAGCGCGCGACGGCGAGCGCATCCTGCCCGGCCATGCCTACATCGCACCGGGTGGCTTTCACCTGAGTGTCGAGCGCAGCGGGGCGAACTACATTGCCCGCGTGATCGATGGCGAGCCGGTCAACCGCCACAAACCATCGGTTGAGGTGCTGTTCAAGTCGGCAGCGCGCGTGGTCGGCCCCAACGCATTCGGACTGATGCTCACCGGCATGGGCGCCGATGGCGCTTCGGCCATGAAGGAAATGCGCGACGCCGGCAGCTACAACCTGGTGCAAGACGAAGCCAGCTGCGTGGTGTTCGGCATGCCACGCGAGGCGATCGCCGCGGGTGCCGCCCACGAAGTGCTGCCACTCACGCACATCGCCGGCAAACTCATCGAGCGCTTGCGCAGCACCAACGCTTTGGCCCACAGCCGGGTCTGACGGCTTTCGCTCAGCGGTCCTCGGGCAAGAACAGCTCGAGCACGTCGTTGAGCAAGTCGTAGCCGCGCTCGGTCGGTCGGATCCAGCCGGCATCACGCAACAGCCAACCCTGGCGCACCGCTTCGTCAATCGCCGGGTGAATGCTGCTCAGCGGCAGCCCGGTGCGCTCGGTGTAACGCGTCAACTCGATGCCGTCCTTCAGCCGCAAGCCGTTGAGCATGAACTCGAACGGCAACTGCTTGCGCGAGACCTCTTCCTGCTGCGCCACCGCATGACCGCCCAGCGCGTGCTGCATGTAGCGCGAGGGATCGCGGAACCGTACCTGCCGCACCACGCGGTGGGGGTAGCTCAGCTTGCTGTGCGCGCCCGCCCCGATGCCCAGATAGTCGCCAAACTGCCAGTAGTTCAGGTTGTGCGCACAGGCGTGCCCGGGTCGCGCGAACGCTGAAACCTCGTAGCGCGCAAGACCTGCGGCTTCGGTGGCCTGCGCCAGGTGATCGAGCATGTCGAAGGCGATGTCCTCATCGGGCAGCGCCAGTGCCCCCGTCGGCGGGTGTTTGGCGAACAGCGTGTTGGGCTCGACCGTCAGGTGATAGATCGACAGATGCGGCGGCGAAAACGACAGCGCCGTGGCCAGATCGCGCTGCAGTTCGGCCAGCGTCTGGCCCGGCAGCGCATACATCAGATCGAGGTTGAAGGTGTCAAACGCGTCGCTCGCCTCAACCAGTGCTGCGCGCGCCTGCGCCGCATCGTGAACCCGGCCGAGTGCAGACAGCTTGGCGTCGTCAAAGCTTTGCACACCCACCGACAAGCGCGTGACGCCTGCTGCACGGTAGCCTCGAAAGCGGTCGCGCTCGAAGGTGCCGGGGTTGGCCTCGAGCGTGATTTCGCAGCCGGGATCGAGCGGCAACAGCGCGCGGATGTCGGCCAGCAACTGCTCGATGGCCGCGGGAGAAAACAGGCTCGGCGTGCCGCCACCGATGAACACCGAATGCACGCGCCGGCCCCAGATGAACGGCAGCGCCGATTCCAGATCACGTCGCAGCGCCTCGAGGTAGCGCGTCTCGGGCAGACCCCCCGGTGCTGAGGGCCGGTGCTCGTGTGAATTGAAGTCGCAGTAGGGGCACTTCTTCAGGCACCAAGGCAGGTGCACGTACAACGACAGAGGCGGCATCGCCGACAGGCTGAGCGTGCCGGGGCGCAGGTAGCGAGAGAGCAACTGCTGCAGGTCGATCGGCGTGGTGCCAGACTCGTCGCCGGAGGCCGGCGGGGTTGCTGTGACGGGCGTGATCGGGATATCAGCCAAGGCGCCAGACCTCGCGCATTTGCTGCAGCATGTCGCGCGCGGCCAGACCGCGGTGGCTGCGCGCGTTCTTGTCGGCCGCGCTCAACTCGGCCACCGAACACTGCAGTTCGGGGATGAACATCAGCGGGTCATATCCAAAGCCGGCCTCGCCACGCGGCTCGCAAAGGATCACGCCGGGCCAGCGTCCGAGGGCGACCAGCGGCTGCGGATCATCGGCCGAGCGCACCGCCACCAGCGCGCAGACGAACCGAGCCGTGCGGTTGGCGCCGGCGCCCACCCCGGCCAGTTGTTCGATCAGCACACGGTTGTTGGACGCGTCACCCTTGGCTTGCCCGAAATCCTGGGCATAACGCGCCGATCGCACACCGGGCGCGCCGCCCAGCGCATCGACGCACAGCCCGGAATCGTCGGCGATCGACGCCGCGCCTGAGTGCTGCGAGGCATGGCGCGCCTTGGCCAGCGCGTTTTCGATGAAGGTCCGGTGCGGCTCGTCGGCCTCGGCGATGCCCAGCTCGCCCTGACACACCAGCGACAACCCCAACGGCGAGAACAGCGCCTGCAACTCGGCGAGCTTGCCCGCGTTGTTCGACGCCAGCACCAACCTCATGACTTCACAGCCCGAGAGCCTGACGCTGCGCAGCGACCAACTGACGGATGCCCTGATCGGCCAGTTGCAGCAAGCTGGCCATCTCGTCGCGCGAGAACGCCGCGCCCTCTGCCGTGCCTTGCACTTCGACGAAGCCGCCGCCGCCAGTCATCACCACGTTCATGTCGGTGTCGCAAGCCGAGTCTTCGACGTACTCCAGATCGAGCAGCGGCACCCCATTCACGATGCCCACCGACACCGCAGCCACGAAGTCACGAATCGGCGTGGCGGCGATCTTGCCCTTGGCCAGCAGGCCAGTCACCGCGTCGTGCGCGGCAACGAATGCGCCAGTGATGGCAGCCGTGCGCGTGCCGCCATCCGCCTGGATCACGTCGCAGTCGAGCGAGATCGTGCGCTCACCGAGCAGGGACAGATCAAACACGCAGCGCAGCGAACGGCCGATCAGCCTCTGGATCTCTTGGGTGCGACCGCTTTGCTTGCCCTTGGCGGCCTCGCGGTCGCTGCGCGTGTGCGTGGCGCGCGGCAGCATGCCGTATTCGGCCGTCACCCAGCCTCGACCGGAGCCTCGTTGATGCGGCGGCACCTTTTCTTCGACCGACGCAGTGCACAGCACCTTGGTGTCGCCGAACTCGATGAGCACGGAGCCCTCGGCGTGCTTGGTGTACGAGCGCGTGATGCGGACCGGTCGCAGCGCATCGACGCCCCGAGCTTGCGTGCGTTCAAAACCCATGGAGGGCTCCTTCAGATTTTGTTTTTGAGAGACGTGCGCCGGATGGCGTCGTTGATTTCCTTGATGGAGCGCTCGATCTCGGCATCGTCGAGATCTTCGCCGGCATCGTGGCCCAAAACGCTGGCCTGGATGGTCGAAGCGAACACTTCGTCCCCCAGGGAGCGCGTGGACACGCCGTCGGGGTCGGCCTCGGCCGCTTCCCATTCGACCGCCATCACCGAGACGTTGTCACAGGTCGCGCCACCGTTGCGCAGCGCTTGCTCGACCAACTCAGGAACCGCCTCGCCGATCGAAAGCCGCGACAGTTGCTCGACGATGGCCGCATCGGTCACGGTGTCCCACAGGCCATCGGAACACAGCAGCAGCCGATCGCCGCCTTGCATGCCAAACGGCCCGGCGGTGTCGATCAGCGGTTTGCCGGGGCTGCCCAGACAGGTGAACAGCAGGTTTCGGTTGGGCTGGTCCCGCATCGGCACCACCGACTGCAAGGACTCCTGAAGCTCGCTGTAGGAGTGGTCGCGGGTGCGAACGATCAGTTTACCGTCGCGCACCAGATAAAGACGCGAGTCGCCGCAATGCGCCCAGTAAGCCAGGTCGCCTTGCAGCAAACAGGCTACCACCGTGGTGCGCGGGGTGTCTGGCAGACCCCGATGGGTCGCATAGCGCAGCAGTTGATTGTGGCCAGCAAGAATGGCGCGCTGCAGAAAGTCGAGCGGGTCGGCCAGCATGGGCTTGCAGTCGCGCTGGAAGAGCGCCGACATCGTTTGCAGCGCAATTTGGGAAGCGACCTCGCCCTCCGGGTGGCCGCCCATGCCATCGGCCAACGCGAACAGCCCCGCATCGCGGGTGTACGAGTAGCCCATGCGGTCCTCGTTCTTTTCGCGGCCGCCTTTTCGGCTGACTTGATAGACGGAAAAGCGCATGTGTCGTCGTGGGACCGAATCAGGCCGCGATCAGGCCTTGGCGCCCGTCGACAGGTTTTCCAGTTGCAACTTCAAGCGTTCACCGAAAGTGAGCTTGGTGTAGCGGCGTTCGGTCTCTCGAGCCAGTTCCTTTTGAAGCGCGAACACGCTTTGAGGACGCGACAGCGCATCGAGCGACATGCACCATTCGGTGACCTCGAGCAGGTTGTCGGAGTAGACATTGCGAAGCCTTGACAGGCTCAACGCCAGACGGTCCTTCTCGGCTCGCTGAGGCGCGTCGTTGGGCGGGTAGCCCTGCATGCAGGCGTAAAGGCAGGCCCCGATGGC
>CANBSV010000083.1 GCA_947372225.1 Burkholderiales bacterium
CGAACGAGTCGTCAGCTTCCACGATACGAGCTTCTATCAGCACCTGACGCACCGGCACGTCGATCTTCGCGATCAGGTTCTGGATTTCCTCAAGCTTGGCCGGCGTGTCGCTCACAAACAGTTGGTTGGTTCGGGTTTCAAAAAAGACCGTGCCACGCTCCGACAGGATCCGCGTTGCCGAGGCGCCACTACCGCTACTACCGCCACCACTGCCGTTGGTCTCCCCCCTGAGCTTGTTGCCGACCTCTTCGGCCTTGGTGTAGTTCAATTGGAACGCCTGCGAACGAACCGGCTCAAGCGCCGCAATCTGGGCATTCGATTCGAGCTCATTCTTTTCCTTGGCGTTCAGTTCGTCCTTCGGAGCGATCATCAGAACGTTGCCCGACTTGCGAAGGCCCAACCCGCGAGACTGAAGAATGATGTCCAGCGCCTGGTCCCAAGGAACATCCTTGAGTCGCAGCGTCACGTTGCCGGTCACCGTGTCACTGGTTACCACGTTGAAATTGGTGAAGTCGGCGATGACCTGAAGCAAAGCCCGAACCTCAATGTTCTGGAAGTTCAGCGACAGCTTTTCGCCGGCAAAGCCGGGGCCTTGAGTCAACTTGTTGGGGTCGATCTTCTGGGGCCGAACCTCGAGCACAAACTGGTTGTCACTCTGGTACGCGCTGTGCTCCCAAGCACCTCGCGGCTCCACCACCATGCGAACCTTGTCACCGATCTGAACGGCGGTGACCGTTTGCACCGGGGTGCCGAAATCAACTACGTCAAGCCGGCGCCTGAGGTTGTCCGGCAAGCTGGACCGCAAGAACTCGACCACCAGCCCTTGTCCCTGTTGGCGGATGTCAACACCCACCTGGTTGTTGGCCAGGTCCACGACGACCCGCCCTGCGCCATCAGATCCGCGACGGAAGTCGATGTTCTTGACAGGCAGTTGGGTGCGGTTCTGACCCTCGGCGAAACGCACAGCATCATCGCCGGCCCGCGGATTGACTGCCACCACCGACGGCGAAACGCCGGAGTCCAGAATGACGATCAGGCTCTTGCCCTGCAACTCGGCACGGTAGGTCGCTGGTTTGCCCAGGTTGATCACCAGCCGGGTGCGATCCTCGGTGTGCGCGATGTTGACGGTACGCACGTTGCCTTGGTTCAACTCGACGGACGGCTTGCCCGTGCCATTGGAAACCCCGGGCAAGTCGAGCGCGATTCGTGGAGGGCTTTGGACGGCAAATCCGGCAGGAATCGCCTTGAGTGCCTCAGACAGCTCAATGTTGACGATCTCGGTACCTGCTTGCCGAGAGGTGCTGATGGACTGAATGACGGGCTGCGCCATGGCTGGACACCACGCGGCCAGTGAGCACGCGAGCGCCAAGAGGCGTGCGCGCCAATCGCCCATGATGTTGATGTTCTGCATGGCATTCATGGAGCCTTCTCCTGGAGTTGGATCGAGCTGATTCGCTCCGTCCATTCGCCGCTGCCGTCTTGAACGACCTCTCGAATGGACATGTCTGTTTCCGTGATCTTCACGATCTTTCCGTAGTTTTGACCAAGATAGTCGCCGAGCTTGACTTGATAAAGGAGCTTGGCGACCTTCAGCAGCGCAAACGGTGCGTTGTGCTTGATGAGGCTGCCCACCATCGTTACGCTATCGAGGGGGAACGCCTCCAGCGGCTCGGGACGGCGGTTGACCTCGGAAGCCAGGAGAGAACTCGGTTGCCGCGCCTCCTGCTTGATCGCAACAGTGAGCTTCTGGGTGCTGAACGGCTCAACCGATTCATACGCCAAATAAGGCTGCGGGTTGAATTTCTTGGGCGGCAAGATGGGCTGCACGCTGGGCTTGACCTGTTCCCGCTGTTGAGCGATCCACTCGGACAATTCCTGCTGGTCCCCGCTGCAAGCGGTCAGCAACACGGAAGCGCCGACGAGCACATGCCACCACTTTGGACGAAGCGTCATTTTTGCGCTCCCGGCTTGGATTTCTTGGCTGCCGCAGCCTTGCGGATCGCGTCGACCTCTTCAGGGTCGAGGTATCTGTAGGTGCGCGCTGTCGCATCCATGGCAAGAACGTCACCGCCCGATTTGGATGCGTTGATGGACAAATCATGCAACGTCACGATGCGCGAGAGATTGGCAACGTCAGCAGCAAATGCGCCTATGTCATGGAAGCGACCGGTGACTTTCAATTCGATCGGCAACTCAGCGTAGTAGTCCTTGACCGCCACCTGCCCTGGCCGGAACAGTTCGAACTGGAGCCCTCGACCCAGTCCTGCCTGATTGATGTCTGACAGCAGGGCATCCATTTCGGCCTTGCCCGGGAGTTGCTTTTCAAGCTGGATCACGTATTCCTCAACCAGCAATTTTTGCTTACGCAACTCGCCGAGGTTGACCGCCTGAGCAAGTTTGTCCCGGTAGGTCTGCTTGAGCGAGGGCTCCTTCGCCCTCTCAGCGTCAAGCTCGTCATTGGCATCCTGCAGCAACGTAAACCAGCCCAACACCACCATCGCCACAGTAACCGCCAAAAAAGCCGAGACCTTGGGCAAGGTAGGCCACTGCCCAGGCTCGCCGAAATTCAGGCCTCGAAACTGGGTCGCAGCCCCCTGAAAAGCCGAGTTCAGATATACGCCTGCAGGTACGGATTTGGCCATGGGGTCAGTCCTTCTTGGCAGCACGCGGCGCAGAGGCGGCATAGGCCGCGGCGGCACTGTCTTGTGGCCGCTTGACACTCACGCGGATCGAAAACTCGGAAAGGCGCTTTTGCGAACGGTCTCCGGCCTGCACAACCGCCGCCTTGATCTCGATCAGTTCCGGCCTTTCAAGCCAGTCAGAGTTGTAGCTTGTGTTGCGCAGGAACTCCGACACCCGCTCATTGGTCTGTGCGACGCCAGCAATGGTGAGCGTCTGACCCGATTGCTTGACCGACTTGAAGTAAATGCCCTCGGGCGCCTGCTTGACCAACTCGTTGAGCAGGTGAACAGGCACATTGCGATCAGCCTGGAGATCTTCGACCGCCTTTTGACGGGCCTTCAGGGATTCGATCTCCGCTTTGAGCGTGGCAATGTCCTTGATCTGGACTTCGAGAGCCTTGATCTCTCTCCCCAAGTAATCGTTTCGTTCCCGCTGGGCAGCGGTCAACTGCTGCACCACCCCAAACCACAAGCCCACCGCCACAAAACCAGCTACGGCGGATGCCGCAATGCCGGAGAAAAAGGCAATCTTCTTGCGTCTGCGCTTTTCCGCGCGGTGCGGCAGCAGGTTGATCAGGATCACTTGGCAAACCTCCGCATCGCCAGGCCGCAAGCCGTCAGGTACGAAGGCGCTTCACGGTACAGCTTGCTCTCACGTACGGCGCTGCCGAACGACATGTTGTCAAAGGGATTGACCACCTTGCAGGCGAAGCCAGTCAGTTCGATGACACGCTCCTTGAGACCGGGCAACGTCGCTGTACCGCCCGCAAGCATCACGTAATGCACCTTGTGGTGCGGCGTACTCGTGAAGAAGTACTGCAAGGCGCGGCCGATTTCCTGAGACAGGCTGTCCACAAACGGCGCAAGGATCTGGGATTCGTAATCTTCAGGAAGGTCAGATTCAAGCTTCTTCTGCTCGGCTTCCTCAAACGAGAACCCGTACTGGCGGGAGATCAACTGTGTGAGCTGGGACCCACCAAAGGCCTGGTCTCGGTCGTAGAGCAACTCGTCATCCAGCAAAACCTTGAGACTGGTCGTGTCAGCACCGATCTCGAACAGGGCCACAAGCGAGTCCCGCCCTTTGTTGGGAAGGGCATGAACGATTCGAGACATCGCAAGACGCGACGCGTGAGATTCGATATCGAGCACGACCGTACGTACCCCAGCAGCCTCAGCCAGGCCCTGTCGGTCTTGAACCCGGTCTTTTCTGGACGCGGCAATCAGCACCTCGACATCACCCACCGACGTCGCACTCGGACCAATCACACAGAAATCGAGGCTGACCTCGTCGAGCGAAAAAGGAATGTACTGATTGGCCTCTGATTCGACCTGCACCTCGAGTTCTTCCTCACGAAGCCCCGCAGGAAGCATGATTTTCTTGGTGATCACCGCGGACTGCGGCATCGCCATCACGACGTCTTTCGTCTTGGTTCCACTCTTCAAGACTAGTCGCCGCACGGCGTCCGCAACCTCATCGAACTTCTCGATTTGGCCGTCAACGATCCAGCCCTTTTCAAAGGGCTCCATGGCAAAACGCTCAAGGACGAATTCGCCGGACTCGTCTTGACCCAACTCGACCAGCTTGACGCTGGACGAACTGATATCGAGCCCAACCATCGGGGGATGCGTACGGCCCAGCAAAGTGTCGAGAAAGCTCACAGGCTTTGTCCTTCAGTAAGCCGCACATGCGATTGACTGTTAAGAATCCACTTCAATGCTAGCAGCAAAGCCTATGAGCCAAAAGGCGAAAAAAGCCTTTGATAGCTAACTTCATTGAGGTGAACGCGCGCTCATCAATCTGGGTTATCGGTTCCTGCCAGCGGCACCTAAGGCCATTCTTTAGTCCAACCGGTGGGGACACGGTGTCGGAACCGTGCCGAACAGCGCTTCCTATAATTGCATTTGTGTTTTCAGGAGCTTCATGAGCGAATCCCGTCGCGGGGCCTTTGGCTCGGCATCCCAGTCGTCCAGCCCGAAAGAAGCGATGTGGTTGTCCGGTTTGAGCCGCCTGCTCATGGCTGCCATAGGGTTGCTGATCGCAGGAGGCCTGAGCTTACTGATGCTGGGCTCGATCGCCTTGGCGGTTGCGTATCCGAACCTGCCAGACATCAGCGGCATCACCGACTATCGGCCCAAGCTACCGATGCGAATTTATGCCGCAGATGGCGAGTTGTTGGGGGAGTTCGGCGAGGAGCGGCGCAATTTTGTGTCGGCGGCCGAGCTGCCCAAGGTGATCAAGGACGCTGTGCTGTCGATCGAGGACGCGCGCTTTTACCAGCACGGAGGGGTTGACTATCTTGGAATTCTCCGCGCTGGGTTGGCCAATTTCGGCGAATCTCGAAGTCAGGGTGCGTCGACCATCACCATGCAGGTGGCGCGCAACTTCTACTTGTCGACTGAGAAGACCTTCACTCGCAAGATCTACGAAATCCTGCTCGCGCTGAAGATTGAGAGTGTGCTCAGCAAGGATCAAATCCTTGAGGTCTACATGAATCAGATCTACCTTGGCCAGCGAGCCTACGGGTTCGCGTCGGCAAGCGAGGCCTACTTTGGCAAGCCTTTGAAGGACATCACAGTCGCGGAGGCAGCAATGCTCGCGGGGCTGCCAAAAGCGCCTTCGGCCTACAACCCGATTGCCAACCCGCGCCGCGCCACCGTTCGCCAACTCCACATCATCGACCGGATGCTGGAAAACGGATTCATCACCGAAGCGCAGCGAGACGAGGCCCGCAAGCAAAAGCTGACCTACCGCACGCAAGCCGAATCCCCCTCACATGGTGAGTACGCCGCCGAAACGGCTCGCCAACTCGTGCACGCACAGTACGGCGACGACGCCTACACCCTGGGCTTGCAAGTTCACCTGACGATCAATTCGACAGACCAGATGGTGGCGTACCGCGCGTTGCGCCGGGGCATCCTCGACTACGAGCGCCGGCAGGTGTATCGCGGTCCGGAGGCTTACATCGATCTGCCGGCCAATGCCTCTGACCTCGATACGCGCATCGGCGAAGCATTGGGTGACCACCCTGATAACGACCAGTTGAAAGCGGCGGTGGTGCTGGAGGTCAGTGCGCGCAAGCTGGTGGCGACGCTGCAAGACGGTGAGCAGATCACCGTCATCGGAGAGGGACTGAAACCCGTGACCTCGGGGCTGGGCGACAAAGCGAACCCCAAGACACAAATTCGCCGCGGGGCGGTGATCCGGGTGGTGAAGAGCGACAGTGGCAGTTGGACGGCAACACAACTGCCCGAAGTTGAAGGCGCCTTCGTGGCGATCCAGCCGCAAACTGGTGCGATTCAGGCGATGGTCGGGGGCTTCGACTACTCCAAGAACAAGTTCAATCGGGTGACGCAGGCCTGGCGCCAGCCCGGGTCCAGCTTCAAGCCATTCGTCTACTCGGCGGCGCTCGAAAAGGGCTTCTCCCCGGCGACCGTCATCAACGATGCGCCCCTGTTCTTCGACGCCGACAGCACGGGCAGCCAACCCTGGGAACCGCAAAACTACGACGGGACCTTCGAGGGGCCTATGTCGATGCGCAAGGCTCTGGCCAAATCAAAGAACATGGTGTCGATCCGCATCCTGCAGTCGATCGGACCACAGTACGCCCAGGATTGGGCAACTCGGTTTGGCTTCGATGCCGACAAGCATCCTGCCTATCTCACGATGGCGCTGGGCAGCGGCTCGGTCACACCACTGCAGATGGCTGGCGCCTATGCTGTGTTTGCCAACGGCGGCTACCGCGTGAATCCGTTTCTGGTGAGCCGGATCACAGATGCCAAGGGTCACATGGTGCATGAGTTCAAACCCGTTCCTCTGGACGAGTCGATGCGTGCCATCAGCCCACGCAACGTCTTCATGATGAACAGCCTGCTTGAAGAAGTCACTCGGACCGGAACCGCCGCCCGGGCCCAAGCGACACTGAAGCGTCACGACATTTATGGCAAGACCGGCACCACCAATGATTCGCTGGACGCGTGGTTTGCCGGCTACCAGCACGACGTGGTGGCCATCGTGTGGATCGGCTACGACAACCCCCACAAACTGGGCGACCGCGAAACCGGCGGAGGCTTGGCCCTGCCCGTTTGGATCGACTACATGAGCGCAGCGCTCAAAGGCAAGGCGGAAGCCGATTTGACGGCCGCAGCTCCCGAGGGCCTGGTCCACATCGGGTCAGAGTGGTTCTACGAGGAGTACACCCAGCGCAGCGGCGTGAGCAGCGTGGGTCTCGAAGACAGCACGCCCAAACCGCCTGGCTCGGAAGAGCGCAAGAGCATCCTCGATCTGTTCAGCCGCTGAACCGCTCCACCCTTTCTTTGGCGCGCCGCACTGGGCAAACCAAGCGTCAAAAATGCAAGGTCACGCCAGCCTGCTCGCTGGCACACGTTGAGAGCACCGACTGAAAATCGGCACCGCTTCGCGTGTCGATCCAGCGACCACTGACGAGCCTGAAATGAAAGCCCCCGCTGCGCGCAGCCAACCACAGTTCATGCAAGGGCGGCTGCATGTTGATGACGATCTTGCTGCGATCAGGGAAATCGAGTTCGAGCATCCCGCCGGTGCGACTCGCATCAATGTCGATCACGTCGTCTTGCAGCCACCGGTCGATGCTCGCCTCGATGCCCGACAAAACCGCGCCCGCCGTGGCGCGGAATTCGCTGTCTGTCAGCGGCGTGAGCGGGGCTGGATCGGGCATGGTCAGTAGAATTCCGCGGATGCAAAAACGCCTCCAAAGTTTAGTCGCCACCGCCGTTCGACCGCTTTGTGTGGTCACCTTGATCGCATGCGCTTGCGTGGTTTCAGGATGCGGTCAAAAGGGTGCGCTGTTTCTGCCCGGCCAGGCCAGGATGTCCGCCGATGAACCTGTGGCACCAACGGCAACATCGGCAGCGTCAGGTCCTGCCAGCCCCTCGAAGGGCTGGGGCACGGCGCCGTGACGACACTTCCCGGCGCGCCACACGTCGCCTATCGCGCCGACTCCCTCACGCTTGACAGCTGCGACGTCAGCGACTTGGCAGCTCGCTTCGGCACGCCGCTTTACGCCTACTCGCGCACCGCCATGCTGGCGGCGTTGTCGGCCTATCAGCAGGCACTGATCGGCCGCGATCACCTGATTTGCTACGCCATAAAGGCCAACTCCAGCCTGGCGGTGCTGCAGACCTTCGCGCAGGCCGGTTGCGGCTTTGACATCGTGTCCGGTGGCGAACTCGAGCGCGTGCTGGCTGCCGGGGCCGAGCCGTCGAAGGTCGTGTTCTCGGGTGTGGGCAAGACGCGCGCCGAAATGCGCCAAGCCATGGCTGCCGGCGTTTCGTGCTTCAACGTCGAGAGCGAGGCCGAACTCGACGCGCTGTCGTCGGTGGCGCTGCAGTCGAGCCACACCGCGCGCATCAGCCTGCGAGTGAACCCCGACGTCGACCCCAAGACACACCCATACATCTCCACCGGGCTGAAGGGCAACAAGTTCGGCATCGGTCACGAGCGGGCAGTGGCTGTGTACGCCCATGCGGCCTCGTTGCCGGGGATCGAAGTGGTCGGCATCGACTGCCACATCGGCTCGCAGATCACCGACATCGCGCCCTACCTTGATGCCGTCGACCGGGTGCTCGATCTGGTCGAGGCGGTTGAAGCCGGCGGTGCGCGGTTGCACCACCTAGACCTTGGCGGCGGCCTGGGCATCACCTACACCGATGAGCAGCCCCCGTCGGCTGCCGATCTGATCGGCGCGCTGTTGCGGCGCATCGACGCGCGCGGCCACAGCCACCGCCGGTTGATGTTCGAGCCGGGGCGCTCGCTGGTGGGCAACGCCGGGCTGCTGGTCACCGAGGTGCTGTACCTGAAGCCTGCGCACGACGCAGACGGCAAAAACTTCTGCATCGTCGATGCGGCCATGAACGATCTGATGCGCCCGGCGATGTACGAGGCCTGGATGGGGATCGTGCCGTGCCGGCTGCGTGCCGATCCGCCCGTGACCTGCGACGTGGTCGGTCCGGTGTGCGAATCAGGCGACTGGCTGGGGCGTGACCGTTCCCTGGCCGTTCGGCCAGGCGATCACCTGGCGGTGCTGTCTTCGGGCGCCTACGGCATGAGCATGGCCAGCAACTACAACACCCGCGGCCGCGCAGCCGAGGTCATGGTCTCGGGCGATCAGGTCTGGCTGATTCGCGAGCGTGAAACGCCCGCCGATCTGTTTCGCCACGAGCACTTGCTGCCGGCCCAGGGCTGATGGCGGCGGGCGCTCACAAGCGCCCTTCGGCCACCGCGTGGCAGGCCACCGTCGCACCCTCGAACGTTTGCAAGATCGGCCGCTCGATGCGGCAGCGCTCGTTGGCATGCGGACAGCGCGGATGGAATCCGCAACCCGAAGGCAGGTGCATCGGGTTGGGCACGTCCCCTGATACCGGCTGGCGAACGCGGCCGCTCATCGCCAGATCGGGGATCGCATCAAGCAGCATGCGCGTGTAAGGATGCACCGGTCGCGCAAACAGCGTGTTGCGCTCGGCAAGTTCGACGATGCGCCCGAGGTACATCACGCCGACCCGGTCACTGACATGACGCACCACCGCGAGGTTGTGCGAAATGAAGACAAACGTCAGCCGATGGCGACGCTGCAAGTCGCCCATGAGGTTGAGCACCTGCGCTTGCACCGAGACATCGAGTGCCGAGGTCGGCTCATCGCACACCAGAAACTCGGGGTTCGTCGCCAGCGCCCGCGCGATCGAGATACGCTGGCGCTGACCGCCCGAGAACTGGTGCGGCAACTTTCCCGCATCGTTGGCTGACAGGCCCACCGAGCTCAGCAGCGCCACTACGCGCTCGACAAGCTCCGAGCGATGGGAAATCAAGCCGTGCTCAAGCAGCGGCTCGCCCACGATGTCGGCGACTGTCCAGCGCGGGTTGAGGCTGGCGTAGGGATCCTGAAAGATCATCTGCAAGCGCCGTCGCAGCGCACCCGCCCGTGGCGAATTCAAGGTCTGTGGCAGGTCGACGCCATCGAACCGAATGCTGCCCGCATCCGGCTGGTGCAACCCGACCAGCAAGCGAGCCATCGTGCTCTTGCCGCAGCCCGACTCGCCGACCAGCGCCAGTGTCTGCCCACGTTCGATATCGAAACTCACGCCATCCACGGCCCGAATGAATCGACGTGGCTCCCGCGCCAGCACACGCCCCAGCCAAGGTGACGACACATCGAAGGACTTGGCCAGATCGCGCACCTCGATCAGCGGCGCCACTGGTGTCGCACCGGCGGTCGGCGGCAACGCCGTCATCGAAAGGTCTCCCCGTCATGCAGCCAGCAAGCCGCACGGTTCGCATCCGCGGCCATCAGCTCAGGCCGCTCGGTGCGACAACGCGCCATCACGCGGGGGCAACGGGGATGGAAGGCACATCCCCGAGGCGTCTCCCCGAGGCGAGGCATCGCACCGTCGATCTGCAGCAGCCGCTCACGCTCGCCGGTCATCGGCGGAATCGACCCCATCAAAGCAGCGGTGTACGGGTGAGCGGGAGCGTGGATGACATCGCGCACCGGGCCAGCCTCGACGATGCGCCCGGCATACATCACCGCCACCCGGTCGCAGGCCTCAGCGATCACACCCATATCGTGGGTGACCAGCAGTACGGCCAGACTGCGCTGCCGACCAAGCCGCCTGAGCAGTGAAATCACCTGCGCTTGCACCGACACATCCAGCGCCGTGGTCGGCTCGTCGGCGATCAACAGCCGCGGCTCGGCCGCCAGCGCCAGCGCAATCACCACGCGCTGGCGCATGCCGCCGGAAAACTGATGCGGATACTGGTCGAGCCGCGCAGCAGCACCCTGAATGCCGGTCTCTTCGAGGAGCTGAATCGCGCGAGCGGTGGCGTCGGTCGCGCTCAACGGCAGGTGCGTGCGGATGGTCTCGACCAGCTGCGCGCCAACCGTGTACAGCGGGTTCAGTGCAGTCAGCGGATCTTGAAAGATCGAGCCGATGTGTCGACCACGCAGACGCCGCAAGGGTTCATCCGGCAGCTGATCAATTCGCTGACCGTCGAACACGATGCTCCCGCCGCAAAGGCGCGCCGGCGAATCGAGCAGGCCGAGGATGGCCGCGCCGGTCAGCGACTTGCCCGCACCCGACTCTCCCACCAGGCCGAGGGTCTCGCCTGGCGCAATGCTGAAAGACACCTCGTCGAGCGCACGCACGCTACCGTGGCGCGTCTTGAACTCGGCGCACAGTCCGTTGACTTCAAGCAAGGCGGGCATCTCAGCGCAGCCTCGGGTTCAAGGCGTCGCGCAACCAGTCACCCAGCAAGTTGACGCTGAGCGCCACAAGCACCAGCAGCAGCCCTGGAAACAGCGTGATCCACCACTCGCCGGACAGCAAGAAGTCATTGCCCGTGCGAATCAGCGTGCCCAGCGACGGTGATGTCGGCGGCACGCCCACCCCCAGGAACGACAAGGTGGCCTCGATCAGGATCGCAGAGGCCACCTGCAAGGTCGCCAGCACCATCACCGAACCCATCACGTTGGGCAGCACGTGACGACGCATGATGCGCAGCGGCGCCACCCCGATGACGCGGGCTGCTTGCACATAGTCCTTCTGGCGCTCGACCATCGCGCTGCTGCGCACGGTACGGGCGTAGGGCACCCAGCCGGTCAGCGAGATCGCGATGACGAGCACCGCGTAGGCCAGCGCATCATGGGAATCGGGAAACAGCGTGCGCCCCAGGCCATCGATCAGCAGCGCCACCAGAATGGCCGGAAACGACAGCATCACATCGCACACACGCATGATGAACGCATCAGCCCAGCCGCCCCAAAAGCCCGCCAGCAATCCAAGCGTCACCCCCAGCACCGCCGACACCACCACCGACAGGAGCCCCACGAACAGAGAAATTCGAAGGCCGTACATCATGGCCGACAGGATGTCGCGCCCCTGGTCGTCGGTACCCAGCGGATAAGTGGCCCGGCCGTCGGGCAACCAAGCCGGTGGCAGCAGCGCATCAGCCAGCTCCAGGGAGGCCAGATCAAAGGGGTGATGCGGTGCCAGCACGTTGGCGAAGACAGCTGCGGTCAGACACAGCAACGCAACGAACGCCGCCCCGATCGCCACGGGCGAGCGGGTAAAGCGATGCCACAACTCCCCCTCAATAAATCGGCGCCAAACGGTGCCATGTGCGCTCATGCCCGACCACCCCGCCGCTCCAGGCGCAGCCGAGGATCAACGGCAAAGTAGAGCAAGTCCACCACCAGATTGATGACCACGAAGATCAGCGAGATCAGGCACAGGTAGGCCGCCATCACCGGCACGTCAGCGAACTGCACGGCCTGGATGAACAACGCGCCCATGCCGGGCCACTGAAACAGCGTCTCGGTGATGATGGCAAACGCGATCAGCGAACCCAGCTGCAGCCCCGTGATGGTGATGACGGGCACCAGCGTGTTCTTCAACGCGTGTCCGA
>CANBSV010000084.1 GCA_947372225.1 Burkholderiales bacterium
GCGCGCGTCGTCTTCCCAACCCTTGAGGCTTCTGGCCGCGGCAGCGCGCTGCTGCGGCGTGGTCAGGTTGTGCACCTGTGCAGCGAAGCTGCAGTTGAAGCGGATCAGGCGCAGCTGGTAGTCGCGGTAGTCGGCGTGGGGCGAGACCCGTATGCGCTGGATCAGCAGCCGCAGCGCGGCTTCGGCCTGCGCCGCACCAGCCTGGTCGGTGCTCAGGCGGCGCAGCGTTTGCAGCACATCTTGCTGGCGCGCGCGGCGCTCGGCCAGCCAGCGTTCCGGATCGAACGGGGTGTCCAGCGCGAGCTGTGCGACGCGCTCCAGCTGAGCGTCGTTCAGGCTGCCGTAGAGCATCTCGATGCGGTCCACGGCGCGCTCGAACTGCGCCTTGCGCCGTTTTTCTGGCTTGCGCTGCAAAAAGCGGTCGGCGAGGTCTTCGTTGCTTTCGGCGTATTTGTGTTCAAGGTGCGCGAGTTGGGGCTCGCTCAGGCTGCGCATCACCTCGGCCAGAGGCGGCAGCGCATGCTCGATGGCGGCATCGGCGCGTGCGTTGGCTTCGTCGAACCATCCGCACGCCTGCTCGGCGGTGACGGGATTGACCACCTGCTCGCGCGCACGGGCCAGCAGCGCGGCGTACTGCGGCAGCTCGCTGCGGCGGTGCCAGGCAAACCAGGACTCGAGACCTTCTCGGGCGCGAAGGGTCTGCGCGTCGTTGAAATCGACGTAACCGTCGAGCCACCAATAGACCAGATCGGGCGCCTGGTTGTAGGCGATGCGCACCGCGCTGCAGCCGGTCATCAGCGCCGACGCCGCGAGCAACAGCGCCACGCGGCGCAGCGCACGGCCCCACGTCGCGGCATGGGTTTGTGCACGCGAGGCGCCGCCGATAATCGGATGGGTCGCTCGCAGCACAGGGGAACAGGACATGGCGTTGGACATCGTGATCATGGCGGCGGGCAAGGGCACACGGATGAAGTCGGACCGCCCGAAGGTGCTCCATCCACTGGCCGGTGTCAGCCTATTGCAGCACGTGCTGGATTCATTGCGAGAAGTCCGTGCCGAACGCATCATCGTGGTCACCGGGCATGGCGCCGATCAGGTCGAAGCCTCGCTGCCTGAACCGAAACCGCAGTTCGTTCGGCAAATGCCACAACTGGGCACCGGCCACGCGGTGCAGCAAGCCGCGCCGCTGCTGCACGACGACGGCATCACGCTGATCCTCAATGGCGACACGCCGCTGATCGAATCGGCCACGCTGCGCGCGCTGGTCGAGGCCTGCGGCGGCACCCGCCTGGCGCTGCTGACGGTGGAGCTCGACGACCCGAGCGGCTACGGCCGCATCCTGCGCCCCGACGCCACCCCGGCCGACCCCGAGCCCGGCATCACCGCCATCGTCGAGCACAAGGACGCCACGCCCGAACAGCGCGCGATCAACGAGGTCTACACCGGCGCGATGGCCGCACCGACCGCGCTGCTCAAGCCGTGGCTGGCGCGGTTGGACAACCAGAATGCACAAGGCGAGTACTACCTGACCGACGTGGTGGCCTTCGCGGTGGCCGAAGGCGTGCCGGTGGTGGCGGCGCAGCCGCGCCGCTCGACCGAGGTGCTGGGCGTCAACAGTCCGCAGCAGCTCGCCACGCTCGAGCGCTTGCTGCAGCGCGACCGCGCCGATGCGCTGATGAGCGCCGGCGTGCGGCTGGCCGATCCGGCGCGGCTCGACGTGCGCGGTGAGTTGCAGTGCGGCACCGACGTGGCCATCGACGTCAACTGTGTCTTTGAGGGCTCGGTGCGCCTGGGCGACCGGGTGACCATCGGCGCCCACTGCGTGATCCGCAACGCGGTGATCGACCACGACGCGGTGATCCACCCGTTCAGCCATATCGACGGCGACACGCTGGGCGTGAGCGTCGGGGCGGGTTCGCTGATCGGCCCGTTTGCCCGCTTGCGCCCCGGTGCCGTGCTGGGCGCCGAGGTGCACATCGGCAACTTCGTCGAGGTCAAGAACTCGACCCTCGCCGACGGCGCCAAGGCCAATCACCTGGCATATCTGGGCGATGCCACGGTGGGCCGGCGGGTCAACTTCGGCGCCGGCAGCATCACCGCCAACTACGACGGCGCCAACAAGCACCGCACCGAGATCGGCGACGACGTGCATGTGGGCAGCAACTGCGTGCTGGTCGCCCCGATCACGCTGGGTGCGGGTGCCACCATCGGCGGGGGCTCGACGGTGACGCGCGATGCGCCGGCCGGTCAGCTCACCGTCACGCGCGCACGGCAGCTGTCGCTCGCAACCTGGAAGCGCCCGGTCAAAACGGGCTGACGATGAACAGCGGCTCGCGACCCCGCGTGTCGCTGGCCGCGTCGGCATCGAGGCGCACCACGAGCGTGGCGGTGGGGTTCGGGTGGTCGGAGCTGAGCGCCCGCGCATCCATCGCCCGGCCGACCTCAAGGAGCGTGAGCGCGGGTGCTGCGCCCGGCGGCAAGGGCGGAGCCATCCAGTCGCTGCGTGCCACCGATTGCCAGACAGGCTGATCGGCATGCGGAATCTCGCCCAACCGCTCACGCTCGATCCAGCCGCCGCGCAGGTGATCGGCGGCCACGCCGGGCGTGACGGGCACCGCATCGCCCCACCGGTAGAACAAGCGCCCGCGGGTGCACGCAGCCGGTGTCCACGCCTGCGCGTCCCACGGTTCGGGCGGCGTGTGGCGCAGTTGCCGGTCGAACATCTTGTGCAGCTTGGTGGCCAGGCTGTCGATGCGGTCGGGACCGATGAAGTCGGCGGCCTCGGCCCGCGCGCCGCGGGCGGTGCACAGGTAGAACTTGACCGCCAGTTCCCACTGCCAGCGCCGGCCCTGGGCGTCTTGCAGCAGAAAGTCGATCTCGCCGATCGTGGTTCGGGCGTTGCGCTCGCCATGCGGCGCGCTGCGCAAGGCGACGTTGGCGGCCACCAGCCGGTGCGTGGGGCCCTCGCGCAAGAAGAACTCCATCAACCGCTCGGCGCGCCGACCCAACCGCGGTGACGGGGCTCGCCAGCGCACGTCAGGCGCGGCTGCGCTCGGACGGCTCGGGTGCACGAAGCGCAGCAAAGGCTCGGGGTGGCACTCGAGTTCATCGAGCCACGCCGCGATGGATTGGCGCTCGGCGTCGCTGAAACGCTGCACCACGGCCGGATGCGCGCCGCTGACGGTATCGAGCAACGGCGGCGACAGCAGCAGCCAGCGCAACTCGCGCGCGGCGTGGGCGGCGCGGGCGGCGTCGACCGCCGGGTCAGTCACGGGCAACGGTGGTGCTGGCGGCCTCGACGGTGTCGAGCGCCAGGCACAGGTCGTCCCAGGCGCGGGCCTTTTCGCTTTGCTGGCGCAGCAGGTAGGCCGGGTGGTAGGTGACGATCAACGGCACGCCCTGATAGCTGTGGGCGCGGCCGCGCAACTGGCCGACCGGCGCGCTGCTGCGCAGCAGGCTTTGCACCGCGAAGCTGCCCATGGCCAGGATGATCTTCGGGCGCACCAGCTCGATCTGGCGGATCAGGAAACCCTCGCAGCGCGCCAGTTCATCGGGCAGCGGATTGCGGTTGCGCGGCGGGCGGCATTTCAAGGTGTTGGCGATGAACACCTGCCTGGCCGGATCGGGCATGTCGCCGCCATGGCGGCTCAGGCCGATGGCGCGCAGCATGTTGTCGAGCAGCTGGCCCGAGCGGCCGACGAACGGCTCACCGCTGAGGTCCTCGGCCTCGCCGGGCGCCTCGCCGACGATCATCCAGTGCGCCTTCGGGTGGCCGGTGCCGAACACGGTTTGCGTGCGGGTGCTGCTCAAGGCGCACGCGGTGCACGAGGCCACCGCCTCACGAAGTGCCGGCCAGTCGAGCCCCACCGCGTTGACAGCGCCCGCTGCGGCAACGGGTGCGGCCTGCGGCGGTGCTGCGGACATGGGGCGACGGCTGACCACGGGCGCGGGCGCGGCGGCCTGGGCGGGCGACCTTGTCGCAGGGGCCGGTGGCGTAGCCTCATCGAGCACGGCCGCAACGGCCCCGTCAGGCTCGGAGGCTGTGGGCATGCTCCACACGCGCAGCCCCATCGCCGCGAGCATCGAACGCTGGTGCTCAGACCAGGCCATGCGGCGCCTCATCCACAAGCAGCGTCATCACCCGCGCATCCTCGCGCTGGCCCAGCGCGGCCGGGTAGTAGCCACGACGCAGCCCCACCTCGCGAAAGCCGTAGCGCGTGTAGAGCTCACGCGCTCGCGGATTGCTTTGCCGCACCTCCAGCCACAGTTGCTCGGCATCGCAGTCGCGACACATCCGCACCAGCGCATCGAGCATGCCGCAGCCATGGCCGCGGCCTTGCTCGGCCGGCGCCACGGTGATGTTGAGCAGGTGCATTTCGTCGACACCTTCCATCGCCACGAAGTAGCCGATCACGCGGCCACCGGCCAGCGCGTCGGTCAACACGCGAGCGGGGTATCCGGCCTCCAGGGAATCGATGAAGTTGCCCCGCGTCCACGGAAACGCATACGCCTGGACCTCGATGTCCAGCACGGCATCCAGATCGGCCGGCACCATCGGTCGCAGCCGGTACGAGGGACTCAACACCGCGTTCACGGGGTTGCTCCAAGCGCTGCGTGCGATGACGCCGCATCCGCATCGGCCTTCAGCGCCGCGCGCTCGGCCATGGTTTGGGCCACCTTGTCACGCAGGTACAGCGGCAGCGCCAGCGCCGCATCGACCGCACCGCCCTTCGCCCACAGCGCCGCTGCCAGCGGCAGCATCGCGCGCGCCCGGGGCAAGGCAGTGGGCAGCCGTTGCGCCGCGCCGCAATCCAGCGCCTCGCCAAACGCGGCGAGTGCGGTCCCCGCCACCACCACAGGCGGCTGCGCGGCCCAGCGCGCTTGCAGCGCCTGCGGCGTGCACAGCATCGGCAGCGTGGGCAGCTGCCAGCCGCCTGCGACAAACACCGCGTGCGCCGCGTAGATCTCGCCCATGCGCGCATCCATCGCCACCCACACATCGTCGTGTTGCGGCGCACCGCGCGACTGGCGGGCGTCCTCGGCCACAGTCAGCAAGGTGTCGATCGGCAACACCGGCAGATCGGCGCCGAACGCCAGCCCCTGCGCCACCGAGCAGGCGGTGCGCAAACCGGTGAAGGCCCCGGGGCCTTTGCCGAAGGCGATCGCGTCGAGATCGCGCAACTCAATGCCCGCTTGCTTGAGCAAATCGAGAATGGCGGGGATCAGCGTGGTCGATGCCTGCGCGCCGCCCGGCCCCTCGTGCGACCAGACGCGGCCGTTCACCTGCAGCGCAATGCTCAGCTGTTCGGTGGCCGTGTCGAAGGCCAGGCAAGCGGTCAAAGGAGGGGGCATCCGATGAGTCTATCTGCGCTCACAGCGGCGTCGAACGCCTGCCGCGCAGCAGGGCTTGCACACCACCCATGCGATCATCAATCCATGCCTTTCAACGAATGTTTCAGCCTGCTTCGCAGCCCCTTTCGCAGCGCTGTGGCAGCGCTGGTGATCGGCTTGGCAACCGGCGCGGCACCGGCTCAGATGCGCTCGCTGCCACCCGACGTGGCTGCCACACTCGACCGAGCCAAGGTGCCGCGAGAAGCGCTGTCGGTGGTGGTGCAAGACGTGACCGGCAACGCCCCGGTGCGGCTGACCTGGCAGGCGCAAACACCGGTCAACCCGGCCTCGCTGATGAAGCTGTTCACCACCAGCGCTGCGCTCGATCTGCTGGGCCCGGCCTACACCTGGGACACCCCGGTGTGGCTGCAAGGCAGCTGGCGATCGGGTGGCAGCGGCGTGTTCGATGGCAACCTGGTGATCAAGGGCACGGGCGACCCCAAGCTGGTGATGGAGCGCCTGTGGCTGCTGCTGCGGCGGGTGCAGCAGCTCGGCGTGCGCGAGATCCACGGCGACATCGTGCTCGACCGCAGCGCCTTCGAGGTGCCCGCACAGAACCCGGCCGACTTCGATGGCGAAGCGCTGCGCCCTTACAACGTGGGTGCCGACGCACTGCTGCTGAATTACAAATCGGTGTCGCTGACCTTCACGCCCGATGCGGCACGCGGCATCGCGCTGGTGTCGAGCGAGCCGCCCCTGGCTGGCGTGACCATAGACACCCGCGTGCCACTGGCCGCCGGTGCGTCGGCCGCCGTGTGCAACGACTGGCGCAGCGCGCTGCAGGCTGACCTTGCCGATCCGAAACAGTGGCGGTTCAAGGGAAGCTACTCGCCGGCCTGCGGGGAAAAGCTGTGGCCCGTGGCCTACCCCGATCCTGCGGCCTACAACGAACGAGTGCTCGCCGGGCTGTGGTCAGAGATGGGCGGTCAGCTGAGCGGGCGAGTGCGTGACGGGCTGGCACCGGCTGCGCCGCCGACCTTCTCGTTGAGTTCGCCCACGCTGCTCGAGGTGATTCGCGACATCAACAAGTTCAGCAACAACGTGATGGCGCAGCAGTTGTTCCTGACGCTCGGGCTCACGCAGCGCGGCCTGGGCACCCCCGACAACGCGCGCGAGGTGCTGCACCAGTGGCTGACCACCCGCTACGGCGACGCCGGGCGCGCCGCGCTGATCGATAACGGCTCGGGGCTGTCGCGCGACACGCGTGTGAGCGCGCAGTTGATGGCGCGGCTGCTGCAGGACATGACCGTCGGCGCGCAGATGTCCGAGCTGATGAGTTCGCTGCCGGTCAGCGGCGTCGACGGCACGATGAAGCGCTCGAAATCACCGCCGGGACGCGCGCACCTCAAGACCGGCTCGCTGCGCGACGTGTCGGCCGTGGCGGGCTATGTCTTGACGACCAGCGGCCACCTGTGTGTGCTGGTGGGTGTGGTCAACCACCCGAATGCCAGCGCCGCCCGACCGGCGCTCGACGCACTGATCGACTGGACAGTGCACGACGGGCCGGGTGACCTGGAGGCGATGAAATGACCCGGCGCGTCCGCGCCAGAAAGGCTGCCCGATGAGCGCGCCCTCCTGGATGGACCTGCTGGGTTATGCAGCCGCCAGCCTCACCACCGCCTCGTTCATCCCCCAGGCCTGGCTGACGTTTCGCACGGGCAACGTGCAGGGCATCTCGCTGGCGATGTACGCCACGTTCACCATCGGCGTGGCGCTGTGGCTGGGCTACGGCTGGATGCTGGGCGCGTGGCCGATCGTGGTGGCGAACGCCATCACGCTTGTGCTGGCGCTGGCCATCCTGACGATGAAGCTGCGCGGGGGACGCCGCGGCTGAGCCGCCGTGCGCCCCCAAACCCGATCAGAACGGGTTGTTGTTGATGATGGCCAGCGCACCGCTGGACAGCAGCGAATGGCCGATCGGGCCGAAGTTCGCACCCTTGGCCCACAGCCAGGTGGCGTCGGTGGCCGCGGCGGCGGTACCGATGGCCGGCTGCAGGGTCGATGACGTGCATTGCAGCAGGTCGGCAGGAACGCAGGCGGCATCCGTGATGTTCAGAATCCCCGCTTGAGAAGCAGCCTTCGCGTTGTTCACGATGTTGACGAAGGTGTCGAAGATGTTGATCTGGCCGATGCTTCGGCCGTTGATGGTGATCTTCGAACGCAACTCGTCGTTGAAGGCTCTGGTGATGGCGGTGAGCAACGTCCGGCTGCCCGCACCGCCGGCACCCGACTCTTCAGCGTAGGCGTAAGGCGAGTCCCCGACGTTGGGGATCAGCACATACAGCGCACGGGCCTTGTCGTTCGACCCGTACTGGGTGACACGATCAAACTGAGATGCCAGTACGGCACCGCGACGTGCGGCCTCGGCCAGAGCCGCAGTCTGTGTCAGGGTGCTGGCGCGCACGCTTTGGTAGAGCTCCAGCACGTCGTTGGTACCCACCATGATGGTGACCAGATCCGACTTGACCAGCGCCACGTGCTCCACGTTCAAAAAGTGATCGATCTGGGCCACCAGATCGGCCACCTTGGCACCGGCCTGGGCCCGGATGAAGGCCGTCGGCGTTGCCGTGGGGTTGTCATTGCACTCGGCATAGACCAGACCGAAGTTGTAGGCCACCGTTTGGATCCACAAAGGATCCGCGAAACAGTCGGGCGTGGTGGTGCTCGGGGTGAAGCCGTTGATGCTGTACTTCTTGGCGTCCAAGGCGAGCGGAGTCGACGGCGTCGTGAGCACGCTGGCTTCATCACCAAACGCGAAGAGCCGCGAGGGCCGGTAGTTGGTACCACCACCGCCACCGCCGCACGATGCCAGCAACAAGGACCCCGCGACAGTCAACGCCACCAGGCTGCTGCGCAGCGCCACGGCGCTCCACCGATCGGTTCTGAAATTCATGCGGACTCCCAAGAAAAAGGTGATTGTGGTCGGCTCAGTCAGGCAGCAGCTCGAGCGAGGCGGTCTCTGACGCCGTCCCACTCGGCGGCGTCGGGCGGCAACTCCACCCAGATCTGCTGCGCGCCGCGGTCATCGAAGCTGCGCAGCACACTGAACAGTTCGTGGGCGACTTCGGCGGCGCCCGATGGCATGGTCTGGTGGATCACCGCAGCCTGAGCCGGCAACGGGTGGCGCGAATATACCGCCAGCCTCGGAACCGACCGGCTCGCCTCGCCCAAGCGCGTCGAGGTGAATTCTTCAAGCTCGGAGCCCAACTGCTGCGCGCTGAGCAAACGCACGCGGGCGCGAGGCGCGTAGTGGGTCTCGAGCGTGCCCGAGGCCCGGGGTGCTGCGGCATCGCGCTCCAGCAGGGGCTGCCCGAGCGCCGCTTCGATCGCCTGACGAGTGAGGGTGCCCGGTCGCAGCAGCACCGGGCGGCCGCGCGAGCAGTCGATGATGGTCGACTCTATGCCCACCGGACAGTCTCCGCCATCAAGCACCCGGAGGCCGGGCTCATCGCCGAGTTCTGACACCACATGGGCTGCGCTGGTCGGGCTCAGGCGGCCGAAGCGATTGGCACTGGGCGCTGCAACACCCATGACACCCCGCAGCGCAGCCGCGCGCAGCAAAGCCAGCGCCACCGGGTGGTCGGGGCAGCGCAGCCCGATCGTGGATTGCCCGCCGGCTGATGCCGCCGCCAACCCCGCCGCACGCGGGACGATCACGGTCAAGGGCCCGGGCCAGAACGCGGCGGTCAAGCGCTGCGCCAGCGCGGGCCAGTCGTCGCAAAACAGCGAGACCGAGGCCACATCGGCCAGATGCACGATCAACGGGTGATCGGCGGGGCGGCCCTTGGCCCGGAATATCCGCGCCACCGCCGCGTCATCGTCGGCACGCGCGCCCAGGCCGTAGACCGTTTCAGTGGGGAACGCGACCAACCCGCATGCCGCGAGCACATCGGCGCACGACGCGATCGCTACCGGGTCATGGCCGTCGAGCACAGGGTTCAAGCGGTCACGCACCTCAAAACGCTGGCAGGCCAAGAAGGCCGGCGGCCTCGATCGCAACGGCGCGCGCCTGGGCGGCGCTGGCAGCGGTGACCGTGAGGTGGCCCATCTTGCGTGCGGGGCGTGGCGTGGTCTTGCCGTACTGGTGCAAATGCACGCCGGGCAGCGCCAGCACCCGTGCCCAGTCCGGCTCGCGGATGACCTCGGGCGCCAACGTGTCAGCGCAAAACCAGAGATCACCGAGCAGGTTGAGCATCACCGCCGGCGAATGCAGCCGCGGTGCGACCAGCGGCGCACCGGTCATCGCCCGCACCTGCAAGTCGAACTGCGACAACTCGCAGGCGTCGACGCTGTAGTGGCCGGAGTTGTGCGGGCGTGGTGCCATTTCGTTGGCCACCAGCCGCCCGTCTTGCAGCACGAAGAACTCGACGCACAGCACGCCGACGTAATCCAGAGACTCGGCCACACGGTGCGCGGCTTCGATCGCCTGCTGCTGCAGCGAGGGTGGCACGTCGGGCGCGGGCACCTGCGTGACAGCCAGGATGCCGTCGCGATGCAGGTTTTGCTGCAAAGGGAAGTGCACGATCTGGCCATCAGCGCCGCGGACCACGATCACGCTCACCTCGTGGGCCAGCGGCAGTCGCTGCTCAAGCACCGCCGAGACACCGCCGAGCGCCACCCAGGCCGCAGCCAGTTCGGCACGCGTGCCCACACGCGCCTGACCCTTGCCGTCGTAGCCCATGCGCGTGGTTTTCAAAATGCCGGGCAGCAGGTGGTCGGGCACCGCATCGAGTTGCGCGGCGGTTTCGATCAGGGCGTGTGGCGCGCAGGGCACTGCGCAATTCGCGAAATGGCGTTTCTCGGCCGCACGGTCCTGGCACACCGCCACCGCCGCCGCCCCGGGCGACACCGGCCGCCGCGTGGCCAACGCTTGCAACGCCGCGGCTGGCACGTTCTCGAACTCGGTGGTGATCGCCGCGCAGCGCTCGGCAAGTCGGGCCAGGCCCTGCTCGTCGAGGTAACCCGTTTGCACGTGGTGGTGTGCAACCAGGCCTGCCGGGCTGGCCGGATCGCTGTCGAGCACCACCGTGAAGTAGCCCATCTGCTGGGCCGCGTGCACGAACATGCGGCCGAGCTGGCCGCCACCCATGACGCCCAAGGTGGCGCCGGGCGCGATGAAACCGCTCATGTGAGTTGTGCGGTCATCGCCCGGGCAACGTCGGTCTGGCGGGCTCGATAGGCCTCGAGCCGCAAGCGCAGCGCATCGTCGGCCACGGCGAACATGGCCACCGCGAACAGCGCCGCATTGGCCGCGCCCGCGGTGCCGATGGCGAAGGTCGCCACCGGAATGCCCTTGGGCATCTGAACGATGGAATGCAGCGAGTCCACCCCCTGCAAATGCCGGCTGGCCACCGGCACGCCGAGCACGGGCACGGTGGTCTTGGCGGCGAGCATGCCGGGCAGGTGCGCTGCGCCGCCTGCGCCGGCGATGATGGCCTTGAGGCCCCTCGGGCCAGCCGATTCGGCATAGGCAAACATGTCGTCGGGCATGCGGTGAGCCGACACCACGCGGGCCTCGAAGGGAATGTCAAACTCGGCGAGAATCTCGGTGGCTGCACGCAGGGTTTCCCAGTCGCTGCTGGACCCCATCACCACCCCCACCACGGCAGGCGCGTTCATGGCCTCGCTCCGTCTTCTGCAAAGCGTTCAATTGTAGGCGCCGCGGCTCCCTGACACGGGCGCCGACCGCTGCGTCACCAAGCACACGACACGACACCATGATCGACATTTCCCTCAAGAACCTGCAAGCCGATCTGATCGAAGCCTCGCTCACACGCCCGGTGCTGCTCGACATCTGGGCGCCCTGGTGCGGGCCATGCAAGTCGCTCGGGCCGCTGCTCGAAAAGCTTGAAGTCGCCTACGCCGGCCGCTTCGCGCTGGCCAAGCTGGACTCGGACGCCGAGCCCGACATCGCCGGGCAGCTCTCGCAGATGTTCGGCGTGCGCAGCATCCCGTTTTGCGTGATGTTCAAGGACGGCCAGCCGGTCGACGGCTTCGTGGGCGCGCTGCCTGAAGCCGAGATCCGTCAGTTCCTCGACAAGCACGTGCCCTCGCCGGAAGAACTGGCTGCCGAAGAAGACGTGGAGGCCGCCGAAGCCATGCTGGCCGATGGCCACACCGACGACGCCATCGCATTGCTGATGGACGCGGTGGCCACCAACCCTGCCAACGACACCGCCCGCTTCGATTGTCTGCGCGCGCTGTTGATGGCAGGGCGCATCGACGAAGCCCGCGTCGTCTACAACCCGGTGGCTGGTGCCGTGCTGCCAGACGCGCGGCTGGTGGCTTGCGGCCGCTGGCTGGCGGCGTGCGAAGCGGCGGTCGCGTCGCGCTCGCCCGATGTGCTGGCCGCTGCCATTGCGGCCAACCGGCGAGATTTCGAGGCGCGCTTCGAGTTGGCGCAACTTCACTTTGCCGCCCAGCGCTTCACCGAGGCGATGGACGAACTGCTCGAGATCGTGATGCGCGACAAGGCCTGGAACGGCGAAGCCGCCCGCAAGACCTACGTGGCGGTGCTCGAAGTGATGAGCAAACCCGCCGCCAAACCGGAAGCTGCGGCCCCCAAGGGCACGCTCGAAAT
>CANBSV010000085.1 GCA_947372225.1 Burkholderiales bacterium
CATCCTTGGAGCGGTCTCGCAGTGTCAGGCAGCCGCGCTCGTCGAACGACCCCATGTCACCCGTGTGAAGCCAGCCATCCCGCAAGGTTTCGGCGGTCGCCGCAGGGTTGCGCCAATACCCCGCCATCACCACATCACCGCGAACCAGAATTTCGCCAATCGATCCGGCGGGCAGATCCTTGCCGTTCGAATCGGTCACCCGAACCTCGACGCCACTGCGGGGCCACCCCACCGAGCCCAGGATGGCATCGTCGTCGGTGACGTGCGCGGCCTGATTCATTCCGGTGATCGTGACCGGAGCCTCGCCCTGACCATAAATCTGCGAGAAGACTGGACCCAACACGGTGGTCGACTTTCGGAGTTCCTCGACGTACATCGGTCCGCCGCCATAGACGATGTTGCGCAAGTGCTTGGGCCGATCTCGCTTGCCTTCTTCGACAGCAATGCGCAAACGCTGGATCATGGTCGGAGCCAAGAAGGCGCCGCAGCCCGGATGCTGATCGCACAGGTCGAGGAATTCCTCGGGCTCGAAAGCGCCGGAAGCCGGGACCACCTGACGCGCACCGCGAGCGATGGCCGGCAGCATGTACATGCCTGAGCCGTGCGACATGGGCGCCACGTGCAACTGGCTGCACGACTCGTCAAGCGTCTCTATGTCCGCCAAATGAGCGATCGTCGCCGCCATCATGTTGCGATGGGACAGCATGGCGCCCTTTGATCGACCGGTGGTCCCGCTTGTATAGAAGAGCCACGCGAGGGCCTGTGGATCCGCCGATGGAACTGCAATGGGCTCGCCCGACGCCATGTTGTCGTAGGCGGAGTCACCGATCGTCACGATCTTGTCGCCGTAACTCGCCACCACCCGGGGCAACCCGGAACGCAGTTTCGGAGAAGCGAATACCAGAGAGACTTCGGCGTCCTCAAGAATCTGCAAAACCTCTTTGTCGTGCAGTTTGTAGTTGACCGGCACGATGACAAGCTCGGCGGCCCATGCCGAAAAGATCAGTTCGACATACTCGGGGCGGTTTTCGCTGACGATCGCCACACGATCTCCAGGGCGGCACCTGGCACCCATTGCAGCACCCAACACCAGTGCCCGGGTTCTCAACTCTCGCCAGGTGAGAACCCGATCAAGCCCGTTGAAAACCGCTCCGTGATCCGGAAACCTTGTAGCCGTGTGGTCGAGCAGCGAGAAGAGACTCATCCAAAAACACCCTCATTGGTGGGCGACCTCTCAGGGCAACACCTTGCGCCGAGAAGGCACCGTTTGGTAATGACGCGCACGGCACTGAAGGTGGTGACACTCAGGCCCCCGTCAGCGGTGCGGCAACGACGGATCGATTGTGCTTCGTTTTGCGGATTCACCTTTCGAGCGGCTTGCCAGGTTTCACGGGGCTGCTCCGTTTGTTGCGCCCGTAGGGAGGCCGGTTTTGCGGCTGACGGCGAGACCACGGATCAAGTTTCAGAATTTCTGTGAAACCTTGGCGTGCGTGGGCTGGCACCTCATGACTTCGTCGAACGCGGCAGCGACGCGGGCCTCCACGGCGGCATCCATCGAGATGGGCCGTCCCCATTCACGCGCGGTCTCGCCCGGCCATTTGTTGGTGGCATCGAGCCCCAGCTTGCCTCCCAGCCCGCTGACCGGCGATGCAAAGTCGAGGTAATCGATGGGCGTGTTTTCCACCAGAGTGACGTCGCGCACCGGGTCCATGCGTGTGGTGATGGCCCACATCACCTCGGTCCAACGACGAATGTCCACGTCGTCGTCAGTCACCACGATGAACTTGGTGTACATGAACTGGCGCAGGAAGCTCCACAGCCCGAACATCAGCCGTTTGGCATGTCCGGGATAGGCCTTCTTGATGCTGATGATCGCCATGCGGTAACTGCAGCCTTCAGGCGGCAGGTAGAAATCGACAATCTCGGGAAACTGTTTTTGCAAGATGGGCACGAACACTTCGTTCAGTGCCACCCCCAAGATGGCTGGCTCGTCGGGCGGCTTGCCGGTGTAGGTCGAGTGGTAGACCGGGTCGTGTCGATGCGTCAGCCGGCTGATCTCGAACACCGGGAACCAGTCCTGTTCGTTGTAGTACCCCGTGTGATCGCCAAACGGACCTTCAAGTGCGTGCAGGAAACCGTTCATTTCCTTGAGTGGGACGCCGTGCTCGCTGCGTCCGACGTAACCGGGCGCTGCGGGGGGGATGTGACCTTCCAACACCACCTCGGCGCTGGCTGGCACCTGAAGCATCACACCGGCATCGCCGACGCTCGAGTCGGTCACCTCGGTGCGACTGCCGCGCAAGAGGCCGGCGAACTGGTATTCGGACAAGGTGTCGGGAACCGGTGTCACCGCGCCCAGGATGGTGGCCGGGTCAGCACCAAGCGCCACCACGAGGGGGAAAGGTTTGCCGGGATTGGCCAGCGCGAAGTCCCGAAAATCCAGCGCGCCACCCCGGTGGGCAAGCCAGCGCATGATGACCTGACGGCGCGAAATCACCTGCTGCCGGTAGATGCCCAGGTTCTGCCGGCGGCGCGGATTCGCCCCTGCCTGCGGCCCGCGGGTGATGACGAGCCCCCACGTGATCAGCGGACCGGCATCGCCAGGCCAACAAGTTTGCACAGGAAGCAGCCCCAGAAGATCGACGTCCGCGCCCTCGATCACCACCTGTTGACACGCGGCATGACGCACGGTGGCCGGCTTCATGTCCCACAGCGACTTGATCATGTGCAGCAGTCGGCCGGTGTCCTTCAACCCTCTGGGGGGCTCGGGCTCCTTCAGGCTGGCGAGCACGCGTCCCACATCGCGCAGTTCACCGACCTCGCTCGCGCCCATGCCCAACGCGACGCGCCGGGGCGTGCCAAACAGATTGGTCAACGCCGGCATGGTTTGGCGCCCCTGCGAATCCACCGGCCGATCGAACCAAAGCGCCGGCCCCTCGCTGCGCAAGACTCGATCGCTGAGCGCGGTCATTTCGAGATGCGTCGAAACCGGCTCCACTACCCGCCGGAGCTCGCCTTTGGCTTCCAGCCCGGCACAAAACTCCCGGAGGTCGCGGTACTTCATAGATTGATTCGTAGTTAAGAGTTGCCGGCTTAAGGTTGACCGGTTATGTTGCGGCTTCCTAGAATTCCCGTTGGAACGCAGTGAATAGGGTAAACCCTTGATTTATTCCTGCGACAGAGAACCATTTCAGCGGATGCCGGCGACCGGATGTTTCCGCAGCCCGGGAGATCTTCCCTTCGGCGCGAACGATTATGTTCGTCGCCCCGCTCGAAAAAGCTCCCCGGACGATGTCCTCTCGGGGGCCCAGGAGGTACCAGCGTCATGCCAATGATTCGGCAGTTTCTTTTGAAGGCACGACAGGTTTGCGATTCGTGCACGCAGTCAGCGGGCGTTTTCTTGCGCGACGTGGGCAGCGGCATGCTTGAGGTCAGCCACAACACGCTGGCCTTGCTGGGGCTGATCGCGGTGGCTCTGCTCATCTTTGTGGCCGGGCGTCCAGAACTGCGTCAATCGCTGGAAGACAACGCGTTGACTTGGCTGCAGGCCCGACAGGAAGCTCGCGCAGATCCGGCCGATGTCCTGGCCAACGATCTGAGCGAACCCGATGCCATCGCCCGCGTCACGGCGAGCAATCCCAAGGACCTCACGCACAAACAGGCAGCAGTCGCGCTTTGGTTGTCCAAGCGATATCGGGTGGCGGCAGAACCGGTCAGCCGACTCGTCGTGGAAGCCTGGCAGGTCGGTGCGAAGGCGGGACTGGATCCGACGTTGATCCTGGCCATCATGGCCGTCGAATCGAGCTTCAACCCATTCGCGCAAAGCGCAGTCGGCGCTCAGGGCCTGATGCAGGTCATGACCCACGTGCACGACAACAAGTACGAACAGTTCGGAGGAACGATGGCGGCCTTCGATCCGGTGTCCAACCTCCGGGTTGGTGCGCAGGTGCTCAAGGAGTGCATTTCCAGGGCTGGTGGCATCGAAGCCGGCTTGCGGCTTTATGTGGGTGCAGGCAACCTCAGCGGTGACGATGGTTATGCGCTGAAGGTGTTGACCGAGCAGTCCCACCTGCTGGCGGTGGCTGCGGGCAAGTTGGTGGCGTTCAACGCGCCCAACGGCCTAGCCTCACCGCCATCGGCGCTCTCGCCACGTGGCCCGTCGGAATCTCCCGAGCCTGCCACCGATGCGAATCCGACGCCGACCTCTGAAAAGGTCGCCTCACTGCGCTGATCCCAGACCACCCGCCTGGCGCCGTCGCAGCCGCGGTTGCCTTCGGGTCGGCACGTTAGACTCCTTGAGCCGCGCGACAGGCGTGAGGATCCGGCCCCAGGGCGTTGGATCCGAGGTGGCTTCCACCGATCAGCGCGGCCGCACCCTTGTCCGTTTTGACATGCGTTTCGTACCAAGCCGCCCGCCTGGGCAATCCGCTGGCCTGGCGCTTTCGCCGCCTTCACGCCACGGGTCTTTTGCCGCAGAGAACCGTCGACATGTTTGACCGCACCCAATCCACACTCGCCCTCACCGACCCGGAACTCTGGGCGGTCATCGAAAACGAGAACCGCCGTCAGGAAGAGCACATCGAGCTGATCGCCTCCGAGAACTACACCTCTCCAGCGGTCATGGCAGCCCAGGGCAGCCAACTCACCAACAAGTACGCCGAGGGCTATCCCGGCAAGCGCTACTACGGCGGATGCGAGTTCGTCGATGTGGCCGAGCAACTCGCCATCGACCGCCTCAAGGCCCTGTACGGCGCGGGCTTTGCCAACGTGCAGGCCAACTCCGGATCGCAGGCCAATCAGGCGGTGTTCTTTGCGCTGCTGCAGCCGGGCGACACCATCATGGGCATGAGCCTGGCCGAGGGCGGTCACCTGACCCATGGCATGCCGCTCAACATGAGCGGCAAATGGTTCAACGTCGTCAGCTACGGCCTGGACGCCAAGGAAGAGATCGACTACGACGCGATGGAGCGACTGGCTCACGAACACCGGCCCAAGCTCATCATCGCCGGCGCGTCGGCGTACTCGCTGCGCATCGATTTCGAGCGCTTCGCCAAGGTGGCACGCGACATCGGCGCCTACTTCATGGTCGACATGGCCCACTACTCGGGACTGATTGCCGCCGGCGCCTATCCGAACCCAGTGCCGCACGCTCACGTGGTGACCTCCACCACCCACAAGAGCCTGCGCGGCCCGCGCGGCGGCATCATCCTGACGAACAAGGAAGACATCGCCAAGAAGATCAACAGCGCGGTGTTCCCCGGCATTCAGGGCGGCCCGCTGATGCACGTGATCGCCGCCAAGGCGGTGGCCTTCAAGGAAGCGCTGACGCCCGAGTTCAAGGCCTACCAGCAGCAGGTGTTGAAGAACGCCGTGGTGCTGGCCGAAACGCTGATCTCGCGCGGCTTGCGCATCGTGAGCGGTCGCACCGAAAGCCACGTGATGCTGGTCGATCTGCGCCCGAAAAATCTCACCGGCAAGGAAGCCGAAGCCGCACTCGGCCTGGCGCACATGACGTGCAACAAGAACGGCATCCCGAACGACCCGCAAAAGCCGATGGTCACCAGCGGCATCCGGCTGGGCACGCCGGCGCTCACCACACGCGGGTTCATGGAAGAGCAAACGCGCATCACCGCGCACCTGATCGCCGATGTGCTCGACAACCCGCACGACGAAGCCAATCTGGCGGCGGTGCGCGCCAAGGTCGCCGCGCTGACGCGCGACTTCCCGGTCTACCGCTGAACGGCGGCGGCCGGATCGCTCACTTCCACTGATCCGGCCGTCGGTCTCATCGCATGCGTTGCCCCTACTGCAGCCACACCGAAACGCAGGTCGTCGAAACGCGCGAGTCTGACGAAGGCGACGTGGTGCGCCGGCGGCGGCGCTGCCAGAGCTGCGACAAGCGCTTCACCACCTACGAGCGCGCCGAAATCGCCCTTCCGTCGGTCATCAAGAAGGACGGCACGCGCGCTGATTTCGACATGACCAAGATCCGCGCGTCGATGACGCTGGCGCTGCGCAAGCGCCCGGTCAGCGTCGAGCAGATCGATGCCGCGCTCGAGCGCATCCAGGAAAAGCTGCTCGGCAGCGGCGCTCGCGAAGTGCCGTCGACCCGCCTGGGCGAGCTGGTCATGCGCGAGCTCAAGCGCATCGACAAGGTGGCCTACGTGCGCTTCGCCTCGGTCTACCGCAGCTTCGAAGACGTCGACGCCTTCCGTCAGCTGATCCGCGACATCTGACCTGACGGGCCCGATCGGGTGCCCCTGCCGTGCCGTGCGCGGTGGAGGCCAGCCGCCGGGACATCGGCTGGCGCGCGCTCCCCCGGGCAGTTCCGCCCAAGCGCCATACCGCCATGTCACCGCAGATTCATCATCATCGGCTAGCGTGTGCCTTTGACAGAGTGGTCAGCTCCCCGCATGGGGGACCCGGCCTCTGAAACACGTGCGGTCCAGCTCCACTGGATCTGCGCGCCGGCGGCGCACTGCGGTTTTGTCCCCCAAGAGATCGACGACGGAAAGCGACGGTGAAGCTTTGAGATTTTTGTGCGCCCGCGTCGTCACCCTGTCATTGCTGCTGGTGTCTCTGACGGCCTGCTCACCGCGGATGATGCTGGTCAGAAGTGCCGCCGATGAGCTCGCCGGCCAGAACCAAGCAGATGAAGACGACATCGTGCTGGCGCGCGAGGCCAGCGCGTTCTATCTGAAGCTGTCGGAGTCTGTCCTTCGCAAGACACCCGACCACTTGGCACTGGCCGAGTCCGTGGCGGCTGGCTTCACCCAATACGCCTACGCCTTCGTCGCCTTCGAGGCGGACCGCACCGAAGCCCAGGACGCCAAGGCAGCGCAGCGCTTGCGCGCGCGTGCGGCGCGGCTTTACTGGCGAGCGCACCGCCACGCCATGACGGCCCTTGAGTTGCGGAACCCGGACCTCGTGAAATCGCTGAGCAGCGGCGCTGCACCCGGCGGCAAGAACTGGCGAGTGCCACCGGACCAAATCGGCCTGGCCTACTGGGCGGCTGCCTCCTGGGGCGCGTACATCTCGCTGTCCAAGGAGCGACCCGACGTCGTCGCCGACCTGCCCTTGGCGGTTCGCCTGGCCAGCCTGGCCTGGGCCAGCGACCCGACCTACGGCAAGGGCGATCTGGCCTCATTGATGGGCAGTTTTGAAGCCTCGCGACCCGGCGGCAACCTGCGTCAGGCCGCTGCCTATTTCGATCAGGCCATCGAAGCGGGCCACGGCGGCAACGCCGGGGTCTATGCCGCGCGGGCCGAAATGCTGGCCGCACCGGCGGGCGATCGTGTGGCCTTCGAGGCACTCCTGCGCCAGGCCCTGGCCATCAGCGCGTCCCACCGCGACCTTGGCAACGAGGTGATGCGCGAGCGCGCGCAGTGGCTGCTGGACACGGCCGATGACCGCTTCTGACAACAACACTTTGCCTCGGACCATTGCACGCATGAACATCAAACGCCGGCGCTACAGCGCCCTGCTGGGCTGTCTCTCGCTCGCCTTGCCCTTGGCCACACAAGCGCAGACCACGCAGTTGCGCATGGGCTCTTTGGTCCCCAAGAACTCGCCGTACCACCAGCAACTGCTTGAGTTGGGCGAGTCGTGGCGCGCCGCTCAAGGGGGCAACGCGCGCTTCACCGTCTTCACCGATGGCAGCCAGGGCGGCGAAGCCGAACTCGCACGTCGCATGCGCATCGGTCAGTTGCAAGGCGCGCTGATGTCGGTGGTGGGGCTGCGCGAGATCGAGCCGTCGATCTCCGCGCTGCAAAACCTTCCGCTGTTGTTTCGCAACTGGGAAGAGGTGGACCACGTGCGCGAAAAGATGCGCCCGGCACTCGAAAAGCGCTTCCTCGACCGAGGCTTCGTCGTGATTGGCTGGGGTGATGCCGGCTGGGTGCGTTTTTTCTCGAAGGACCCTGCGTTTTTGCCCGACGACTACAAGCGCATGAAGTTCTTCGCCTGGGGATCCGAGCCCGAGCAGCAGTCGATCATGAAGAGCCTGGGCTACACGCCGGTGCCGCTGGAAACCGCAGACATCCTGCCGTCGCTGCAGACCGGCATGATCAACGTGGTGCCGTCCACGCCCTACTTCGCGTTGGCCAGCCAGATCTACACCACGGCACCGAACATGCTCGAGCTCAACTGGGCCCCGATCGTCGGTGCAATCCTGGTCACGAAAAAGGCTTGGGACGAGATGTCACCAGCCGCCCAGCAGGTGCTGCGCACCGGCGGCGAGCAAGCCAGCATCCGCATGCGCAATCAGGCCCGCCAGGAAGTCGAGGACGCCGTGGCGGCCATGAAAAAGCGGGGCCTGGTCGTGAACCGCCCGACGCCCGAGCAGATGCGCGCCTGGAATGAACTGGCCGAACGCCTGTACCCGCGCATCCGCGGCACCATGGTCCCGGCAGACACCTTCGATGAGGTGTTTGCCCATCTGAAGGCTTACCGCGCGGCCCGGGGTCAATAGGTTTGGGCCACTGGCTGAGGGTCAGGCTGCAGGCGTGGTCGCGCGGCGACGAGCCGCTGGCATCGGCGGCGCTCGCGCTGATGACGCTGATCCCGTTGATCGAAATGGCCCTGCGGCCGCTGCATGGTCGCGGCATCGAGAACGCGCCGGTGCTGGTTCAGCACCTCGGGCTGGTGCTGGCCATGTTCGGCGCGGTGGCGGCGGAAAGGCACGGCCACCTGAGCACGCTCGGAAGCGGGTTCGCCCACCGGGGAAGCGCGCAGCTGCAATCGGCCGTGCAGGCCTTCGCGCAAGGCAGCGCCTCGGTCATCTGCGGCTTGCTGGCCTTTGCCAGCTGGCGTTTCGTGGCCAGCGAAATGCAGGCCGCTCAGGTGCTCGCTTACGGCGTGCCGGTGTGGTGGGTACAGGCATCGATGCCGGTGGGCTTCGCCCTGCTCGGGGTCAAGCTGGGCGCGCGTTGCGCGCAGACCTGGTCATGGCAAGCGCTGCTGGCGCTCGCCTTGCCGCTGGCCGGTGGCGTCATGGCGGCCCAGTTCGACGGTGGTTCGGTGCCGCTGTGGCCCGGACTGCTGTGGCTGCTGTGTGTCTTGCTGAGCGGCGCGCCCATCTTCGCGGTGCTCGGCGGTCTGGCGCTGGCCTTGTTCTGGAGCGACGGGTTGCCGATGGCGTCGATCGCGCTGTCCCACTACCAGATCACGGTCAACCCGTCTCTGCCCGCCTTGCCGCTGTTCACCCTGGCTGGCCTGGTCTTCGCGCGCACCGGCGCCGCCAGGCGCCTGGGCTCACTGTTCCTCGCGGTGTTCGGCAGCGGGGTGCGCGGCACGGTGCTGGCCTCAGCGGTCTTGTGCTCGGCATTCACGGCCGTCACCGGCGGCAGCGGCGTCACCATCCTGGCGCTGGGTGGCTTGCTGCTGCCGCTGCTGCGCGAGTCCGGCTACCCCGAACAGCGTGGCATCGGGCTGGTCACCAGCGCCAGCGCCCTGGGGGTTTTGCTGGCGCCGTCGGTGCCGTTGATCATGTACGCCGTCATCGCGCGCGTGCCCATCAAGGACATGCTGCTTGCGGGTCTGGTGCCCGCCGTCCTGATGGTGGTGTGCCTGCTGCTGATCGGCGGCTATCTGCGCAGGGACTCGAGGCCCGCGGCAGCGACTGCGGCTGCGCCGCCACGCCTGAATGTGGCGAAGGCCGCCTGGGCCGCCAAGTGGGAAATGATGGCCCCGCTGGTGGCGATCGGCTCGCTGGTGTCAGGCCTGGCCACCCCCACCGAAAGCGCCGCGCTGACCGCCGCCTATGCCGTCGTGACACAGGCCGTGGCTCACCGCGAACTCGACCGACGCCTGCTGGCCCAGTGCCTGGCCGAATGCGTGCGGCTGATCGGTGGCGTGATGCTCATCCTCGGCATGGCGCTGGCGCTGACCAACTTCCTGGTCGACGCCGGCGTTCCGGACCTCGCGGTGGAGTGGGTGCGCAGCGTCATCCCGAACCGCTACGCCTTCATGCTCGCGCTGTGCGTGTTTCTGTTCGCCGCCGCCGCGCTGATGGAGATCTTTGCAGCCCTCGTGGTGCTGGTGCCGCTGCTGCTGCCACTGGCGCTGAGCTACGGCATCGACCCGGTGCACTTCGGCATCATCTTTCTCGCAGCGATGGAAGTGGGCTTCCTTTGCCCGCCGGCTGGCATGAACCTGTACTTCGCCTCGGCCATGTTCGGCAAATCGATCCGCTACGTGGCCGCCTCGGTGCTGCCCGCGATGCTGGCGATCTTCATCGGCACGATCCTGATTGCCTGGATTCCCGTGTTCGCCACGGGCCTGCCACGCCTGCTTTCCGGGCACTGAGCCGACACCCCCGTTCGGGGGCACCCCTCGCGGCAGCGTCCGGACCCACCTCCTGGGGTCGAAAAAACCGGGCGTGATTTCTACAGTGAGCCCCATGGACTCGCTGCACACACCCACCGCACAACGCGGCCTCACGCTGATCGAATCGGCGCTCACGCTGGCCGTCACGGCCATCCTCGTGTGCAGCGCCGCACCCGACTTTTCCGCCACGCTCGAACGCCACCGGCTGGCCGGCGCGGCCACGCAACTCGCCAGCGACGTGCAGTGGCTGCGCAGCGAGGCCGTGCTGCGCAACGAGACCTTGCGTCTGAGCTTTTTTGACAGCGCCAGCGGCAGTTGCTACGTGCTGCACACCGGCGCGCGCAACCAGTGCCGGTGCGACGGGCAGTCTGCCGCCGCGGTGTGCGCCGCCGATGCGGTGGCGCTCAAGACCGTGGCGCTCGGTGCGTCTGCACGCCTCGGCGTGCAAGCCAACGTCTCGTCCATGGCATTCGACCCGCTGCACGGCACGGCCACGCCGGCGGGCACCTTGAAGGTCTCGGCCGCCAGCGGTCGGGCCATCCACCACGTGGTCAATGTGCTCGGGCGAGTGCGCACCTGCACACCGGCCACACCGGGCCCGGCAGTCGCCGGCTACCCGATCTGCTGATTTCCGATTCCTCAACCCCTGGTCCCAGGAGCCGCCCATGACACTGACCCGATCTCACGCGCCCACCACACCCTGCCGCCGCACAAGGGCGGCGGGCTTCAGCCTGCCCGAGCTGGCGTTCAGTCTGACCATCGTGGGCATCCTGTCGTCGATCGCCTACCCCGCGTTCAGCAGCACGCTTGCCAGCGTGCGACGCTCCGATGCGCTGGTCGCGCTGATGGGTGTGCAAACGCAGCAAGAGCGCTACCGCGCCAACCACGAGACCTATGGCGATCTGGCGCAGCTCGGTGTGGCCAGCGTGTCGCGCTCCGGCCATTACGAGCTCACCCTGGAAGCCGCATCGCCCAATGGCTACTCGGTGCGCGCCGCAGCCATCGGGGCGCAGCGCAACGACAGTGTCTGCCGGTACCTGCGGCTGTCGGTCGATGGCCTGAACGTGGTCTACGCCTCGGGCGAGAGCGACGCCACCACCAATGCCGCCGCGCTCAACCGCCGCTGCTGGGGCCAGTGACATGCGCCGAGGCGTCACATCGCATGGGCGCCGGCAGCGCGGCCTGTCGCTGGTCGAGACGCTGATCGGCACGGCGCTGGGCTTGCTGCTGGTGGCGGGCGGCATCACGGTGCTGCTGATGCACCTGCGCGAAAACCGTGCGCTCGTCGAGCACAGCCGCCTGATGCACGACCTGCGCAGCGCCAGCGAGTTGATCGCTC
>CANBSV010000086.1 GCA_947372225.1 Burkholderiales bacterium
GTGCTGCAGAGCATGACCAACTTCCAGCGCTACATGGAAGCGCAGCCGGAAGTGGGTGGTAGCGTTTCCTTGGCTGATATCCTGCCTCAGGTTCGTCGGGTGCTCCGCGAGGGCAATCCGATGTATGCAGAGCTTGGCGCCACGTCCGACGAGAACAGCGAACTGACCTACATCTTTGTGGCCGGTTCAGACCCTGGAGACATGGACCGTTACGCTGACGCGTTCGCCAAGAACGGTGCTGTCACGTTGTTCTTCCGTGATCACCAGGGCGAGACCATCCGAACTGCAATTGCACGAGTTCAGGAGTACGTGAACGCACCAGAAAACCAGCTCAAGAACGCCAAGTACATGCTTGCCGGTGGCTTGGTGGGTGTGCTTGCTGCTGTGAACGAAGTGATTCTTGCTGGTCAGATCGAGGCAATTGCCCTTGCGCTCCTGGTTCTGGTGGTCTGCTGTACCTTCACCTATCGTTCGATGGTGGCCGGTGTGTTCTTCATGATCCCTGTCATGTTGTCTAACACCATCACCTTCAGCTACATGGCTTGGGCAGGCATCGGCATGAACATCAACACCTTGCCAGTGGTGGCCCTGGGTATCGGTTTGGGTGTGGACTACACGTTCTACATCGTGGACGGCATCCGGGAAGAGTTGCACCACTCGTCAAATGTTGAAGCGGCGATTCTCAAGTCATTGCGCAGTGCGGGTCGCGGGGTGTTGGTCACGGCCTTGACGCTGATCGCCAGCGTGGGCTTGTGGTCCTTCTCGTCGGTGCGTTTGCAAGCTGACATGGGCCTGCTGATCGCGCTGTGGCTGTCGATCTCGGCATTCAGTGCTCTGTTCATCATGCCAGCGATTGTTTATGTGTTCCGTCCAGTGTTCGTGGTGGGTGACAAAGAGCATCCACTCGAGCAGGCGGCACCTGTGGTTGTGTGAAGGTCGTCCTTCGTTGATGGGGTAAGGCGCAAGCCTTGCTCCGTTATCGAAGGGCGTTCGTATGTGGTGGTAAAAAAACGGAAGGAATGGAGACATGAAAATAGAAAAAAGCTTTAAGCGAGCCGTTCCCGGTCTCGCGGTAGCAGCAGCGTTGGCTATGGGCCTTCCTGCTGCACACGCTGGTGACGACGTCGCCGGTGCAGGTGATTTCAAGTTTGCCCTTTCGGGTTATGCCCGTGCTTGGGTGTCCCTCAACTTGGAAAACCAGCCTGAACTGCAGGCTAAGAACCAAGTGAATCAAGGCCACGGCGCAACGTTCAGCAAGGATTCGAAGTGGGATGCTTCGATGATCCGCGGTTCGGTGCTGCTGGATGCTGATGCTTCGTACATGGGCCTGAAGTTCAAGACCATCGCCCGCGTCGACAAGGAATACAAGACCGACTATCTGAAGGACCTCGAGCGACTCCGCTCGGTTGGTCAAGTTGTTCCCACGGACAAGCCATTCGCTGGCGGCCGTGCAGAGTCCATCATGGACAACTACAACAACTTCGACTTCCGCGAGTTCTGGGTTGAGGCTCCGATTGGCGACCGCGTCACGGTCAAGTTCGGTCGTCAACAGTTGGTTTGGGGCGAGTCTGACTTCTTCCACGCCATGGACGTGGTGCACGGCTACGACTTGAGCTGGCGCCTGTTCTTCGAAGGTGAGAACGAAGAGTGGCGCAAGCCCCTGATCTTGCTCTCGACCAAGATCCGCATCCCTGAAGCCAACGGCATGTTGCAGGCCTTCATTCGTCCGGGTTGGGACCGTTGCTCTGACATCGGTAACACCTACGACATCAACGGTGGTCGCTGGTTCTTCCAGCCGTACCGTGGCTTCAACCTGAGCGCCATCACCTACAAGGATTGCGACCAGAAGGATTGGAAGCAAGACGACGTGACCGGTGGTGTGCGTTGGCAAGGTGAGGCGTTTGATGTCAACTACTCGTTGGCCTACATCAACACGTTCTCTGCTGACCCTGTCGCCAATCCAAATCCCACGAACACCGGATCGGCTTCGTTCAAGAACTCAACGGTTCAAGGCTTCTTCTTCGACCGGATCCATCCGAAGATCGACGTGTTGGGTGCCACGGTTAGTGGTTACTCGGCAATTCTTGACTCGGTGATCAGCGTTGAGGCTTCCTACACCATCGATCAACCGTACAACTTTGGTACGGGTGCTTTCGGCGGCGGCGGCAATCCTTACGGCTTCCAGGGCAATGGCCTGGGCGGCATCAAGCTGAAAGACGTTGTGAACGTCATGCTGCGCATGGACCACAACCTGAAGCTCGAAGACATTCTGGGCACCACCCGTCCATCGTTCTCGTCGATTCAGCTGTTTGACACCATGGTCGTGGACTACAAGCGGTCGGATGACTTGGTTCGTCTGTTTGCTTACGGCTCGTCGCTCAAGGAGCACAACACCATCTTGACGATGTTCACGGTGTTGAACTACATGAACGACAAGATCAACCCAAGCTTCGTGCTCGGGTTCGACTTGGGCAATGGTGGCGGTTTCGCAATCCCAGCAGTGGCATTCACCCTGAACGACAACTGGGTCGGCAAGGTTGAGGCTGACATCTTCTGGAGCGGTGGTCGCAGCAGCACGTCGCAGTTCGGTTTGGGTGGCCCACAGGCCGGTCCGAATCAGCCGCGTTCGCAACTGTTCGGCTACTTCGACAAGAGCAGCCAACTGGTTTTCCGTTTGACCCGTCAATTCTGATTTGAGGAGTTTAGAAAATGACTATTGAGACCAATGGAATGGATCGCCGCGACGTTCTGCGCGCTGGCGTGGCAGGTGCAGCAACCGTGGCAACCGGCCTGGCTTCGATGCCAGCCCGTGCTGCCAAGGAACTGCCTGAAGGCTTTGTGATCAACAAAGACAACTACGACAGCATCAAGAACGACACGTTCGAAGGCAAGACGATCGCCTCCATGACCATCGAAAAGATGGAGTGGATGATCAAGAACTACAACACCACGATGAAGCTGGTCCATTCGAAGAAAATCGAAATGGACAAGAAGTACATGCAAGCCACCAAGGAAGGTGCGCCTAACGTCCAATTCAACCCGGCTGACCGTACGGTCTCGGGTTGGAAGGCCGGCATGCTGTTCTGGCCTAATCAAGTGGACCCGAAGGACCCTAACGCTGGCGACAAGCTGCTGTGGAACCTGCGTGCCGCAACGTACGGCGCCACCATGGACCTGCGTGACATCGCTTGGGCGTTCCTGGATGCCAAGAATGGCTACGAGCGCGTGCAAGCGTTCCAGTCACGTCGCTACTACATGGAAGGCCGTCTTGACGGTGGCCCCGTGACGGTTGGTGACGGCACGATCTCGCAAAAGACGTACTTCGTGGCAATCTACCCGCAAGACATTCGCGGTCTGGGTCTGTTCTCGGTGCGCTACAACCAGCCTGACTCGAAAAAGCCAGATGACTCGTACGCATACCTGAAGTCCGTTCGTCGCGTTCGTCGCCTGTCGGGTGGTGCTTGGATGGACCCAATCGGTGGTACCGACCAGCTGTACGACGACTGGGACATCTGGGACGCTGCTCCTACGAAGTACAAGTCGAACAAGCTGTTGTCGCGTCGTTGGATTCTGGCTATCGCTCACAGCCCAGAAATCAGCGTTGACCTGGCGTTCCCGTTCACCGAGCCAGCCAAGCGTTTCCCACGCATCGGTATCACGATTCCTCCTCACTTCAACCCAGCACCGGACGTTGGTTGGGAGCCACGTGAAGTGTTCGAAATCGAAGGCGTTTGCCCAGACGAGCACCCGTACAGCAAGAAGACCGTGTACATGGAATGCGACTTCCCGCGTCCATACCTCGGCTTCTCGCTGGACCGCAAGGGCGAATTCTGGAAGATGTTCATCTTCCAAAACCGTCCGGACACTGGTGATGACGGCTACCAGGCAGTGATGCCTGTGCTCGGCCACATCATCGACGTCAAGCGCGGCCACGCCACCAACTGGTCTTCGAACATGAAGTCCAATCCGAAGGGCGTGACCTCGGAAATGGTGTCGCTGAACGTGCTGGAAGAAGTTGCTACCGGTACCGGCAAGTAACAGGACAGGCTTGACCTGATCTGCGGCTGCGTCATCTAGACGCACCGACCCGCCACGGCGTACATGCTGTGGCGGGTTTTTCTATTTTTGAGATACGCATATGCAATGGACGTGGATGACAGCAAGGTGCGATCGAGGGCTAGCATCCGCACGCTTGGACGGACAGCCGGCAAAAGCGGCTGATCAGTGAGCGTCAATTCAAACTACAGGAATTCAGCATGTACACCAAGATCTTTCATTCCAATTCACTCGAGTGGCAGCCCAGCGGCATCGACGGTGTGACATTCAAGACGCTCGATGGCGACATGACAACCGGTAAATCGGTTGTCGTCTACCACTTCGATGCCGGTTCAGTGGTGCCTGCTCACTCCCACACACACTCCGACGAGCTTGGCTACGTACTCGATGGTGACTTCATCGAGAACGGTGTGACCTATCACGCTGGTTCGGTGTTCGCAGCGCCGGCAGGTACGGTCCATGGTGAGCACCGCACCAACACCGGAGCGACGGTGATGTTTGTGCTGTCGGACACGCTTGACTTCGTGATGGCCTGAGCGACCGGCCCTGCAGCCCTCGGCAGCTTTTGTGCCCGCGCAGCTGGGTTCCAAGTGCGAGTTCTGACCGCATAGCGCCAGTGCACCTCGCTGAGTCGGTTGTACTCAAACGCCTATGGTGATCGATTCGCCCGAATGGGTCACCGCGGGGCTCACGCTCCAACTGGCATCGGTCAGCACGTTGATCCTGTTGATGCTGGGCACGCCGCTCGCGTGGTGGTTGGCGAGAACCGGTTCGCGCTTCAAGCCACTGGCAGCGGCACTTGTCAGCTTGCCACTGGTGTTGCCCCCCACTGTGCTCGGTTTCTATTTGTTGTTGGTTTTGGGCCCCCATGGGGTTGTCGGCCATCTCGCAGAGTTGCTGGGACTTGGAGGGCTGGCGTTCACCTTTGAAGGGCTCGTCGTAGCGTCAGTGCTGTACTCGATGCCCTTTGTCGTGCAACCGCTGCAGCAGGCCTTCGAGGCCGTACCAGAGGGCCTGCTTGACTCAGCCCGGTGTTTGCGCGCTGGACCATGGGATCGCTTTTTTAGCGTCGCTTTGCCTTTGGCGCGCCCTGGCTTGTTGACCGGCGCGGTCATGGGGTTTGCACACACTGTGGGCGAGTTCGGCTTGGTGCTGATGATCGGGGGCAACATCCCGGGACAGACACGGGTGCTCTCGGTCGCACTTTATGAGCATGTCGAGGCGGGTGACTGGACCAGCGCGCACCGCATGGCTGCAGGCATGGTGCTCTTCTGCGTGGTCGTTCTGATCGCACTCCATGCGGCGAATTCCCACAAGTTAGCGCGAGATCGGCCGTGATCGATCTGAGCCTTCAACTATCCCGGCCAGGTTTCGATCTGAACTTTGCCGTGAAACTGCCCATGCGCGGAGTCACCGGTCTGTTCGGACCTTCGGGAAGCGGCAAGACCACAGTTTTGCGTTGCCTTGCCGGGCTGGAGCGGGCGGCGGGACGGGTTGTTCTGGGCGAGCACGTCTGGCAGGACGATGTCATCGGTTGTTTTGTGCCGACCCATCGGCGACAGCTGGGCTACGTCATACAGGACGCTGCTCTGTTCCCGCATCTGAACGTGAAAAGTAACCTCGAGTTCGGGCTGCGCCGGGTCGACGTCACGCAACGTCGTGTGGCGCTCGGTCGCGCGGTGGATTTGCTCGAGTTGGGGGCCTTGCTGGAGAGGCGCACTCAGAACTTGTCAGGCGGCGAACGGCAGCGGGTCGCGATTGGTCGAGCCTTGCTCAGCAGCCCGACACTGTTGCTGATGGACGAGCCGTTGTCCGGCCTGGATCCCGCTCGGAAGTCTGACGTGCTGCCTTACATCGGCCGGTTGCAAAAGGAGCTGAACATCCCGGTGATCTATGTCAGCCATGCCATCGACGAGTTGGTACGTCTGGCTGACCACTTGGTGCTGATGGGTTCGGGACGGGTGGTAGTGGAAGGTCCGCTGTCGGAGATGCTGGCGCGCTTGGACGTGCAGTCGCCCTTGGGGGAGGACGCCGGTGTGGTGCTTGTCGCCGTGGTTGGCGAGCGTGATGTCGCATGGCAACTGGCACGACTGGACGTGGTGGGTGGTTGCTCTTTGTGGACTCGCGACCACGGGGCAGCTTTGGGTCAGAAGGTACGACTCCGGGTGCTTGCACGTGATGTCAGTTTGGCGCGTGCGCCACAGACGGGAAGCAGCATCGCCAACCAGTTGCCCGGAAATGTCGAGGCCATCGCCGACGATGCCTACCCGGCCTTGGTGCTGGTGCGCGTGCGAGTCGGGCAGTCCGTGCTGGTGGCGCGGTTGACGCGGCGTTCAGCACATGCGTTGGAACTGACCCCTGGCCAAGCGGTGTGGGCGCAGGTCAAGACAGTCGCGTTGGTCGAATCACCATATGCTGGTGCCGAACACTGTTGATTAGTCCCGAGATTCCCAGAACATCATGAAGAACCGCAGCAGCACTGGTGGCTTGGTGTATTCGACCGACAGCGGACGCATGTGCCCTGTGTGCCGTCGATCGATCGCGCAATGCGCCTGTTCGACCACGCACTCTGCGCCGCCCACTGATGGCGTCGTCCGAGTGTCGCGTGAGACCCAGGGCCGCAAGGGCAAAGGGGTGACGGTGATCCGGGGCTTGCCGCTGGGCGCTGAGGAAATTGCCAAGGTGGGCCGCGAGCTGAAGGCGGCGTGCGGATCCGGGGGCACCGTGAAGGACGGCGCCATCGAGATCCAGGGCGATCATCGCGATCGGATCGTGCTGCACCTGCAGACCGCCGGTTGGACGGTGAAGCGTGCCGGTGGGTGACGCCATGACCGATGCTTTCCCCTCAATCCGCACGCCGTTGCTGGTGGCCTGTCTGTGCGCTCAGTGGTGCCGCACCTGCGATGGATATCGTGCGGTTTTCGAACAGGCAGTTTCGGACCTGAAGGAAGCTGGCGTCGAAGGGATTTGGGTCGATATCGAAGATCAGGCCGAGGTGCTGGGGGCGGTGGACGTCGAGAACTTTCCGACCGTGCTGGTCGCTCGTGGCGACGACGTCCTTTTCTTCGGTCCGGTGACCCCGCATGCTTCGACCCTGGCCCGCATGCTCGGGGCTGCGCTCGACGGTGAACTCAGTCTGGGTTCCGGGGGCGCAGACGCACCCGTGCTGGAGTTGCCACAACGGCTGCGCCGGCTGCGCTGACCCTTGGCCGAAGCCACAGCCGCCAATTCCATGTGTGACCGATCAAACCAATAGGTCGTCGCCGGCGGTCAGTCGTGGATGCCACCATGTGGTCACATTGCTGTCGCACACTGGTGGCCCGTTCGGATCAGGTGCGTCGCACCCGGGTCCATCGGGATCAATTCACAGACCTCATTGGACCGCTCATGCGCTGGGCGGCTGACAGTACGGATACCTAGAATCCAGCATGAATACCGAACCCGTACAGCCCCTGAGTCCCGAAGCGATTGCCAGCGGTTCTGTGGAGCCGGCAACGCCATCGTCTGCTCCCCCAGGCATCAGCCCGGACGACCCAGGTCTGCTGCTGAGCCGGGAAACCTCGATCCTCGAATTCAATCGGCGAGTACTGGCTCAGGCCTTGCGTTCGGACGTGCCGTTGCTCGAGCGTTTGCGCTACATCTGCATCGTCTCTTCGAACATTGACGAATTCTTCGAGGTTCGTTTCGCCGATTACCTGGAAGCGTCGCGGTTGCCCAACGCGGGCGTGTCAAATCAGGACGTTGAGTCGATCACCGCGGAAGCGCATCGTCTGATCGAAGATCAGTACGCCGTCTTCAATGACGAACTGATGCCGCTGCTCAAGCGCGAAGGCATCGAGATTCTCAATCACGTCGACCGTGACGAAGCACAGCGCGAGTGGGTCGACCATTTCTTTCAGAAGCAGGTGCGGCCCCTGCTGGTGCCCATCGGACTCGACCCGTCGCATCCGTTTCCGCTGGTGGCCAACAAGGCGCTGAACTTCATCGTGCGGCTGGGCGGCAAGGATGCGTTCGGTCGAGAGAACACCATCGCCATCGTGAAGGTCCCTCGCGTGCTGCCGCGCGTGATTCAGTTGCCCGACAAGCTGCTGCCGGGCAAGCAGGCCTTCGTGCTGCTGACCAGCGTCATCCGCGCCCACCTGGGCGAGCTGTTCCCTGGACGTGAGGTCGAGGCTTTCTCGCAGTTCCGTGTCACGCGCGACTCCGACCTCGAAGTCGACGAGGATGACGTCGCCAACCTGCGCCAGGCCTTGCGCTCGGGGCTCAGTTCGCGCCACTTTGGTCAGGCCATTCGTCTTGAGGTCGTCAATACCTGCCCGGCATCGCTGTCGGAATTCCTGTTGCGCCAGTTCGATCTTCCGCAAGGTGCGCTGTACCGGGTCAACGGGCCGGTGAATCTGGTGCGGCTGAACCAACTGATCGACCAGGTGGCGCATCGCCCGACACTTCCCACTTTGCGCTTCGCCCCGCATGAAGGGGTATGGCCTGACAAGCGTTTGCCGCGCAATCAGTCCATCTTCGATCGCCTGCAGCGCGGCGATGTGCTTTTGCACCACCCGTTCGAGTCGTTCGATCCGGTGGTGCAGTTCCTGCGAGAGTCGGTCAACGATCCGGCCGTGCTGGCGATCAAGCAGACGATCTACCGCACGGGAAGCGAGTCGCCGCTGATGGATCTGCTGATCGAAGCCGCCCGCCGTGGGAAGGAAGTGATGGTGGTCGTCGAGTTGAAGGCACGCTTCGACGAAGAGGCCAACATCAACTGGGCAGAGCGGCTCGAGGCGGTGGGCGCTCAGGTGGTGTACGGGGTGGTCGGCATGAAGACGCATGCGAAGCTGTTGCTGGTCACCCGGCGCGAGGCCACCGCCAGTGGCTTTCGCCTGCGGCGCTACGCCCACCTGTCGACCGGCAACTACAACCCGAAGACGGCGCGTCTGTACACCGACGTGGGCTACCTGACGGCCGATGCCGAGTTGACGGCCGATGCCGATTCGGTGTTCCAGCAACTGGCCAGTCTGGGCAAGATGAAGCCGCTGCGCCAGTTGTTGCAAGCGCCCTTCACCTTGCAGCGTCGCCTGATCAAGACCATCGACCGGGTAGCCGAGGCCGCTCAAGTCGGGGCTCCGGCGCGCATTGTGGTCAAGATCAACGCATTGACCGACACGTTGCTCATCGAGGCGCTCGTGCGTGCCAGCCAGGCCGGCGCCCAGATCGACCTCATCGTGCGCGGTGCTTGCGTGCTGCGTCCGGGTGTACCGGGCGCCACCGAAAACATCCGCGTGCGCTCGGTCGTCGGGCGATTCCTCGAGCACTCGCGGGTGCTGTATTTCCGCTGGGGTGAGAGCGAAGACGACGAGTTGCTCTATCTGTCGAGTGCCGACTGGATGAGTCGCAACATGCTGCGCCGCATCGAGGTGGCATGGCCGGTGCGCGATGCGGTGTTACGCCAGCGGGTGATTGACGAATGCCTGGTGCCCTACCTGCACGACCGGCGTGACGCCTGGGTGCTCAACACGGATGGCACCTACAAGAGAGTCGACAGCACGGGCATCAGCGCCCAGCAGGCGTTGGTGCGGCGCACCCGTTCGGCGGGTCGTTGAGGCACAGATCCATGGATCTGATCCTGTGGCGCCATGCAGAAGCTCACGTCCTCAAAGACGGGCAAGACGATCTCGAGCGTGCGCTCACGGCCAAGGGTGAGCGTCAAGCGCAGCGCATGGCCGACTGGTTGAATCAGCGCGTCGCCCATTCCACGCGAATTCTGGTCAGTCCGGCCCTGCGGTGTCAGCAAACGGCACAGGCGCTTGGCAAGAATTTCAAGACCGTGGAAACCTTGGCGCCTGATGGCAGTGGTGAATCGTTGCTGACGGCTGCACGCTGGCCCGAATCGCCGGATCCGGTATTGATCGTCGGACATCAGCCCACGCTCGGGCTCGTCGCTGCCCACCTGCTGGCGGGCATGCCGCAGGCCTGGTCCGTGAAGAAGGGCGGTGTGTGGTGGCTGCGCTATCGCGATCGCGACGAGGGCGCCCGTGTGGCGTTGCTGGCCGTTCAGTCGCCCGAATACCTTTGACCTTGGGTGATCAGACTCCGGGGACGCGCGGCAACTCCAGTTGCAAAACCCCGCTGCGCTGCCAGGCGGCAACCTCTTCGTTGAGCAGGTAGTGGGTGTGCGGGTGGCGCTCGTGCCACCCGGGTTGCCAACTCAAAGTCGCCTGCGTGCCCTGGCCGCGCAGGGCAATGGCGTGGCTGTCGATCGCACCGCGCGCGTGGCACTTGATGATGGCCAGCCGCAGGCACAACGCCTGCCAGGCGAAATCGGGCTGCCTGAGACTGGCCTCGACCTTGCGCAGGCCACCACGTTGCGCGAGCACCAACTCAGCCAACCGGCGCTGCTGTGATTGCGAGAAGCCTGGGGCGTCGACGTGGCCCAGCATGTAGGCGCTGTGCCGATGGTGATCGTGGTGCGACACCATCATGCCGATTTCGTGCAGCGCACAGGCCCAATGCAGTTCGCGTCGAGCATCGCGTCCAGCGGTCGGTTGGACATTGTTGTAGAGCGCCTCGGCCACCTGCGCGACCCGCGATGCCTGCGCTTCATCCACCAGAAAGCGGCGCTGCAACTCGCGCACCGAACTGTCGCGCATGTCCTCAGAGTCGTGAGGCTGCTGGATGGCGTTGAGTCGTTCGTCCAGATCGAAAAGAACCCCCTGACGCAGCGCACCCCGAGCCGGAATGAGCGCGGTGATGCCGAACTGCGTGGCCAGGGTGTAGAGGATCGACAGGCCGCCAGCGATCACCGGACGGCGGTCTTCCTTCAGCCCGGCCAACGCAAGCCGATCAACCCGGCCTGCGGCAATACACGCGGTCATGAGCCAGCGCAGGCCGTCGAGCGTGATCCGTCCGTCGGTCACCCGGTTGGCCAGCAGCACCTGAGACACGGCACCCACCGTGCCCGACGAGCCGAGCGACTCGACCCAGTTTGACGGGGCGAACGGTTCGAGAGCTTCCTCGAGTTCGGCACCGGCAGCGACCTGCGCCGCGCGGAAGGCCGCCTCGGTGTACCGGCCGCTGCCGAAGTACTTCATCGACAGGCTGACGCTGCCCACCTGGAACGATTCGGCATGCTGCGGCTTGCGCCCCTGGCCGACGATCATCTCGGTCGAGCGCCCGCCAATGTCGATCACCAGACGCGGCTGATCCGAAGGCTGCAGGCGCGCCACACCGGCAAAGATCAGGCGTGCTTCCTCCCGTCCCGACACCACTTCAATCGGGTAGCCCAGCGCGGTCTCGGCTCGGGCCAGGAAAGCGTTTCGATTGCGTGCTT
>CANBSV010000087.1 GCA_947372225.1 Burkholderiales bacterium
AGGTCGTCGGCCGACAGGCCGGCGTCGGCCAGCCGCTCGGCGCGCACCTCGCAGCCGTCCCAGCGCGAGTGCTCGCGCGCCACCGCGTCGAGCGTGGCCACGCTGAAGCCCAGCGCCTTGCCCACGTCGCGCAGCGCGCTCTTGGGCCGGTAGCTGATGACCACGCCGGTGAGCGCGGCGCGGTCGCGGCCGTACTTGGCGTACAGGTACTGCAGCACCTCTTCGCGGCGCTCGTGCTCGAAGTCGATGTCGATGTCGGGCGGCTCGTTGCGCTCGCGGCTGATGAAGCGCTCGAACAGCACGCTCATGCGCGCCGGATCGACCTCGGTCACGCCGATGCAAAAGCACACCACGCTGTTGGCCGCGCTGCCGCGGCCCTGGCACAGGATGTGGCGCGAGCGCGCGAACGTGACGATGTCGGCCACCGTCAAGAAGTAGTGCTCGTAGCGCAGCTCGCCGATCAGCTCGAGCTCGTGCTCGATCTGCAGCTGCACCGCCGCCGGCACCCCCTGCGGCCAGCGCCGGCCGGCGCCCTCGAATGTGAGCCGGCGCAGGTACGAGCCGGGCGTTTCACCGGCGGGCACCACCTCGTCGGGGTACTGGTAGCGCAGCTCGTCGAGGCTGAAGCGGCAGCGCGCGGCCACCACCAGCGTCTCAGTCAGCAGCTCGGGCGGGTAGGTCTGCGCCAGGCGCACGCGGGTGCGCAAATGCCGCTCGGCGTTGGGCTGCAGCGCCAGACCGCATTCGGTGAGCGGCCGGCCCACGCGCGTGGCGGTGAGCACGTCTTGCAGCGGCTTGCGCGAGCGCACATGAAAGTGCACATCGCCCGCGGCCACCAGCGTGATGCCGCTGAGCGCACTCGCCTGCCGCAGCCGGTGCAGCCACATTTCGTCGTCGAGCAAGCGCAGCAACTCGACCGCCAGCCAGCAGCGACCGGCAAACTCCATCAGCAGCCAGCGGCACAGGCTCATCAGTTGAGCCTGGGTGGCACTGCGCGGCGGCGAGGCGATCACGACGCAGTCTTCGAGCTCGCTGGCATGCAGGTCGGACACCAGCAGCCGGTAGGTGCCCTTGGGCGAGGCGCGGCGCAGCCGGGTGATGAACTGGCACAGGTTGCCCCAGCCGTTGAGGTTGCACACCAGCACGGTCAGCACGAAGGGCGTGGCAGGTAACGGCACCGCGAATGCGCCCGGTGACGCACCCTCGCCAACGCCCTCGCCCCACCCGGCGTGAGCGTCGTCCACCGCCACCTGGAACTGGCTGCCCAGGATCAGCGGCATCGCGTGTTCCTTGGCAGAGACATGGGCGCGCACCGCGCCGGCCATGCTGCATTCGTCGCTGAGCGCCAGCGCGGTGTAGCCCAGCTGGCGGGCGCGCTCGACGAGTTCTTCAGGTTGGCTCGCGCCGCGCAGGAAACTGAAGTTGCTCAGACAGCGCAGCTCGGCGTAGTCGGGAATGACAGGCACGGCGGGAATGACAGACGGCTCAGCCGCCGCAATCGATGGACGCATGGACTGCGGCGCTCAGGCGAACCTGCCGTGCAGGAACCACGCGATCTGCTCGTCATCGAGCCGCGTCTGGAACACCCACAGCACACCGGCGTGCTCGCTGAGCGCCACCCAGTAGTCGCGCGCGACATGGCGGGTGACGCCCTGACCATCGGCCACCGTGCGGTCCCACCAGCCGCCTTCCACGCGGTGCGGTCCGGCCAGCAGTTGCAGCACGCCCTGGTACAGCGGTCGGTGGTCGCGCAGCGCCAGCCGCAGCGGCTGCGCCAGCACGAAGCCGGGCTGCGGGATGTCAACGACCTGCGGGGGCGCAGCGCGCGCCACCGGCGCTGATGCCGGCTGCCAGTGGGTCATCCACTCGGCGCGGTGGTCTTCGCACAGCAGCGGGCGCAGCACGCGCTCGGGGCCCAGCCGCGCAGCGATGCGCTCGAGCACCAGCGCGAGGTTTTCGCCGGTCTGGCGCGCCTCGGGCAGCAGGCTCAGGCTGGGCGGCGCCAGCGGGCAGACCTCGAGCGCGAGCAGTTGCACATCGCCCACCGCCGCGCTCAGCACGACGTGGGCGAGGTGCTCGGCGAGCAGCCGCGTGAGGTGCTCGACATCGCGCGTGGGCTGGGCGGTGCGCACCGTGAGTTCGCCGCCCTCGCCGGCGGCCCTGGAGCGCATCGCGTCGTGCCACCAGCGCAGCGTGAAGGCGGTGACGCCCGCATGGCGCGCGGCCAGCCAGCCGCACATCTGCAGCAGCAGCCGGCGCGCGCCGAACAGCAGCGCCGGGGCCAGCTCGACGCGCGCCATCAGCTCGAGCCGCACGGCAAAGCGCTCGGGCAGCTCGACCCAGCGGTGCGCTTCGGGGCGCAGGCCATACGCCTGATCGAGCGTGGCCAGCAGCGCCGCATCGAAACACCGGCTCAAGCCGCCGCGCGGCAACGCGCGCACCTGACCGAGCGTGGTGCAGCCCAGCCGCGAGAGCGTGGCGCGGTGTGCGGCCACGGCGCTGAGGGCGTCGAGCGGCAGCGCATCGAGCACCTCGGCCAGCGGTGCGGCAAAGCCGTTGGAGCGAGCGGCGCGCGCCAGCGCCAGCGCGGCCAGGCTGGTGGGCGCCCAGCTGAGCTGCGCCACGCCGAGTGCGGCGGCTTCGTCGCGCACGCGCTCGACCAGGCGGCGCTTGCCACCGAACAGCCGCACGCTGGCCTCGAGCTCCATGGCCACCGCACACGGCGCAGCCACGGTCTCGAGCAGCGCCACCCGCGGCGTGAACTGCAGGCACCACAGCGCGATCCCCTCCAGCGCGTCAGTGCGCCGCGAGGGATCGGACGGGGGCTCGGGCGTCGGGGCGTCGGGGAGCAGGGCTGCCCACAACATGCAAGGTGTCGCGCGCCTGACGCGCGGCGATGAGGCGGCTGGGATGGCGCAGCCGCGGGGTGAGGATGGATTCAAGCCCGGCCGGCACCGACGCCAGCGTGAGCACGCCTTCGTGGGTCGGACCCTTGCGCTTGATCAGACGCAGGTGCAGCTCCCAGTCGGCGCCGAAGCGCAGCTCGACGCGCAGCGGCGCGGCCGAGGGCTCGCTCGCGGACGCGGCCGGGCGGCACAGAAAGACCGGGGCGTCGCATGACTGGGCGCACACCTGCAGGCGGCGGATCTGCTCGGGTCGCGCTTGCGGCAGCCACGACAGCAGCAGCCCGGCGGCGTTGGCGCGGATGAGCTGCTCGGTGACCCACAGCCGCTCGGCAGGCCGTTCGGCGGGGATCCACACCAGATGGCGCGCGTCAACGCCCAGGTGCTGCAGCCCGGGCAGGTGCGGCGCGTGCGGCGGTCCGACGACGACCAGCGTCTGGCCGGCGGCCACCACGCGGCGCACCGCCGCGCCCAGCAAGCGCCATTCGGCCACGCTGGGCTGCGGCTGCAGCAGTTCGGTCAGCGAACCGCAGGGCCAGCCGCCGCCGGGCAGCTCGGCGTCGAGCGCGGCAAACCCGCTGGGCACAACGGCAGTGACCGGCGCACCGATCTGGTCGCCGCGCCACAAGGCGGCCTCGATGTCACGCGGCAGCGCGCGGGGTGCGGGTGCGCAAGCGAGTGCGCAAAGGGGCAAAAACGCCGGCGCATCGGGCGGCCGGCGGACAGGCAGGGACATGGATCAGGGCCTCAAAGACTGTATGTTTGTACAGTACTTCAAAGCCCATGAAATGTCGAGTGCGCCGTCAGGCCAGCGGTCGTATGCCCTTGCAGGAGCGGCCGCGGGCACACGCCCAGAAACCGCGGCCGGCGTGGCGGCCCTGTTTGGCCACCTTCATGAGCATCGGGCCGGCGCACACCGGACACGCCGGCGTGGGGGGTGCGCCGTGCGCGGGCGGCTCCACAGCGGGCGCAGCCAGAGCCGCCCACTCGTCGGCCAGTTCCTCGGGCTGCGGGGCCAGCACCGAAACGGGCTCCCAGTCCGCCGGCATGGCCGCCATGCGCCGCACGGGCGGCGGTGGGGGCGGCCGCGCCACGGGCGCACCGTCTTCTGACCATTCGGCAGCGAGCAGCGCCTTGAGTCGCGTGCCATCGATCAGCGTCAGGTTGAGCGTGCGGGCCTCGGCCTGCGCAAGCCGGCTGAAGCGTCCGGTGCTGACCATGAAGCCGCCATGGGCACCGCGCTCCTTGATCACGGCGTAAAAGGCGCTCACCTCGCCGACATCGATGCGGGCCGACTTCCAGTGCCGGCAACTCACCAGCCAGCTCTGGCGCTCCTTGCGCAGTTCGATGTCGATGAGGCCATCGGCACGCGCGCCGGTCTCCCCGGATTCGACCAACTGGTAGCCACGGGCTTCGAAGCCTCGCCCCACGCCGCGAATCACATCGGCCGGTCGCAGCCGGCGCAACGCCCTGAGCGACAGCTCGGACAGGACCGAATCCGCCGGTGGCGAGCGGCGCACGACGTGCACCAGCCACCACACCAGAGCGAGCGCGACCAGCCCAACCGCCCCCCACTGCCAAGACGACAGGACCGGTGGCCAGAATTTGGCGAGATCGCTCATGGGGGTCAGCCGATGAAGGTCCGGTTCTTGCCGGCGCGCTTGGCCTGGTACAGCGCCAGATCGGCCCGCTGCAAGGCGTCTTCGATGCGCTCACCCAGGCAGTAGGCGGTCACGCCGGCCGAGAAGGTGACAAAGATCTGCTGGTTCTCGTGCATGAACAGCCCGCCGGTGAGCGAGCGCTGCAGCCGGGTCAGTATCTGCTGGCCCTCGTCGACGGGCGTGTCGGGCAGCAACACGACGAACTCCTCGCCGCCGTAGCGCGCCACCAGGTCGCACGGGCGCAGCGTCTTGCTGACGGTGGCGGCCAGCGCCTTCAAGGCCTCGTCGCCCGCACTGTGGCCGAGGTCGTCGTTGAGCCGCTTGAAGTTGTCGATGTCGAGCAGCCCGATCGACAGACCGGCGGGCTTGTTCTCGTCGGGCACATCACCCTCGGCTCGCTGCAGCCGCGCACATTCGACGTCAAAGGCCTGCAGCAGGCCGCGGCGGTTGGCGATCTGCGTGAGCTGGTCGGTGGAGACCTCGCTGGACAGGCGGCGCAGCTCGCCTTCGAGTTCGCCCACGCGCTGCGACAAGTCGGTGGCGCGTGCATGTTCTTGTTCCAGGCTCAGCTGCGTCTGGGCCACCAGGACCTGCACGGTGCGGCTTTCCTCGACCATCTCGCGCACCACGCCGGTCAGTTCCTCGAGCGTGCCGGCGTTCTCGATGATGTCGGCGTAGCGACCCACGCTCTCATGGAAGCGGCCGGTTTGCGAGCCGAGTTCGCCCAGTTCGCTGAGCATGCGGTTGATGAGTTGCTTGAGCGCGTCGCGCGCGCCATCGCGCTCGATGCGCAACTCGGCCTGGCGGCTGCGCGTGGTGCGCAGCAACTCGCTGACCGATTTGATGCCGCGCGCGGTGAGGCCTTCCTCGACGGTCAGGCGCATCGCGTCGCACTGGCCCTGCGCCCAGCTGTCGTCTTCGGCCAGCTCGGTCAGGCTGGAAGTGAGCTCGAGGCACAGCCCGCTGATCTGGTCGAACAGGTGTTCACGGTGCTGCAGCACCCAGTCTGCACGTTCGCACAGGACTTCGATTTCCCGGGCGTGTTCTTCGGTGGCACTGTCCTGACGGAAGCGCTGCGCGGCCTGCGAGATGGAATCGGCCAGCGCGCGGCTGATGCCATCAGCCGATGGCAGCGAGCGCACCACCGCCTGGCCGAGCACCACCACGGCGCGCTCGGAAACCGGCTGCTGCGGGCTGGGCGCGGCACCGTCCGCGGAGCCGGCCGGGGTGGCTTCGGCAGATGCGCTCAGTTCACCAAAGGCGCTCACAGCGGCCACAACGGCAGGACTGCCGTCTGGCAAGGCGGCGGTGACGGCGGGGCCGGGCATGGCCGCTTCGGCGGGTGGCGCGTCGGGCTCGCCGACGGTGTCGGTCTCCCAGTTGGTCACGAGCTGGCGCAGCCGCTGCTGCAGGCGCACGGGGTCACCCCGACTGCCGCCGAGCACGCGCTGCAAGCTGTCTTTCTTGCGTGCCGTGGTCCATTGCTTGCCGGCGCGCTCGACGCCGCGAACCAGCCGTTCGATCAGGCTGGCCAGCGCATCGCCACCGGCTTGCGGCTGGCTGATGAGCCGCTCAGCACGGTCCCAATCGCCTTCGAGCAGTGCATTCAGGATGCCGGTGCCGGCGTCACCTTCGAAGCCACGCGCGACCACGCGCTCGATCGCACGCTGGGCGCGCTCGGGCAGCGCCGCCGGTGGCGCGCCGCCTTGCTCGAGTTGGTAGGCACGGGCGTAGTTTTCGGGGGTCGGTTCGAGCTTGTCGAGCGCGAGCCGGCGCAAGGCCGCCTTGGCCAGCTGCGCTGGCGGCTCGACACTCATCGACCTGGCATCTGCCGTGGACACTGGCAAGGCAGACGCCGCGCCTCCCCTCGCTGGAGGTGTCGTGGTGAGCATGGGTCAGGCGGCTTTGTTGGAGACGCGCGACTGGGGCTGCGCCGGCGCAGCGGATGGAGCCTCGCGGGCGGGCTGTGTGTGGCGTACCCGCGGCGAATCGCCGGCATCGTCCTCAACGGTTGGGCCGAGCCAGGAGGTGAGCTTGGGCAGCACGGTGTCTTCGAGCCAGGGCTGGATCTCTTCGGCAGGCTTGGGCTTGCTGAACAGAAAACCTTGCATCACGCTGCAACCCAGGCGGTGCAGGACTTCCATCTGGCGACGGGTTTCAACGCCTTCGGCGATCACGCGCAGGCCGAGCGAGCGCGCCAGCGCGACGATGGCCGTGACCACGGCGGCGCTTTGCGGCGTCATGCCCAGATCGCGTATGAATCCGCGGTCGATCTTCAATTCGCTGATCGGCAGCGTGGTGAGGTAAGCCAGAGACGAGTAACCGGTGCCGAAGTCGTCGATCGAGATCTCGACGCCGATCTCATTGAGCCGGTGCAGCGACGGGATGACGCTGTGCAGGTCCTTCATGAGCGAGTTTTCGGTGATCTCGAGCAACAGCGCCTGGTGCGACACGCCGTTTTTCACCACCGCGTCGTGGATCAGTTCCACCAGATCACCACGGTCGAACATGCGGCTGGGCAAGTTCACCGCGATCGACTCGGAAAACCCGAAGTTGTCGACCCAGACGCGGGCCTGCCGGGCGGCCTCACGGATGGCCCATTCGCTCAGCGGCCGGATCAGGCCGGTTTCTTCGGCCAGCGGAATGAAATCGCCGGGCGGCACCAGCACGCCGTTGCGCCTCCAGCGCATCAGCGCTTCGACGCCCACCATGCGGGCGGTGCGCACATCGACCTTGGGCTGGTAGTGCAAGACCAGCTCATCGCGCTCGATGGCCTTGTGCAGCGCGCTTTCAAGCTCGAGCTTTTCACGGCCCTTGCCAGCGAGCTGCGGCCGGTACACGGCAGCGGCGTTGCGCCCCTGGGCCTTGACGGCAAACATGGCGACGTCGGAATTGCGCAGCAGATCGACGACGTTGGTGCCGTCGCGCGGGAACAGCGCGATGCCCACCGACGCCGACACGAAGCACTCCTGGCCGGCGACGTGGACGGGAAGGCGCATCTGCTCGAGGATGCGGTTGGCCACCACCTGGGCGTCATGCTCGTCGAGCACCTCGGGCAGCAAGGCCACGAACTCGTCGCCACCGAGGCGGCACACGGCCTCGAGCGTGCGGAACGTGCGCGCGCCCATCGACTCGAGCAGGTTGTCGGTGACCTGATCGCAGTGACGCACGCATGAGCGCAAGCGGCGCGCGACTTCGATCAGCAACTCGTCGCCGGCGCCGTGGCCGAGCGTGTCGTTGATCATCTTGAAGCGGTCCAGGTCGATCAGCAGCAAGCCGACCTGATGGCCCATGCGCCGGGCCGCATCGAGGGCGCGCTCGGTGCGATCGATCAGCTGGTTGCGATTGGGCAGGCCGGTCAGCGAATCGAAGTTCGCGAGCTGGCGGATCTTGTGCTCGGCGTTCCAGCGGTCGGTCACGTCTTGCACGATGCCGCTGTAGCCGAGCAACTGGCCGGCCTCGCCGATCTCGGGCGAGGCCTCGATGTGGATGACGTGCACCGCGCCATCGGCCAGCAGCATGGGGATGTCGCGCGTCAGTGCCGACTTGCTGTCGATGGTGTCGGCGAACAGCGCGCGTTTGCCCCGGCGCTCTGGCTTGGGCAGCATGCGCAGCAAGGTGCCAAACGGCAGCGTGCTGTCCGGCTTGAGCTGGAACACGCGCAGTGCCTGGTTGGAAAACGACGGGACGGCCACGCCAGTGCGCCACTCGAAGCTGCCCATGCGAGCCAGATCCTGCGCTTGAGCCAGACGGCTCTGGCTGCGCTCGAGCTCGAGCAGCGTGCGTGACGAGCGCAGCAGGTAACGCAGCCGCCCTTCGAGCAGGCTCCACTGATTGGACTTGACAAAAAAGTCGGTGGCGCCGACCTCGTAGGCATGATCGATCGAGGCGTCGTCGTCGAGCCCGGTCAGCATGAGCACAGGCAACGACCGGCACGACGGCAGCAAACGCAGCTGGCGGCAGGTGTCGAAACCGTCCATTCCTGGCATCAGCGCATCGAGAACGACCACATCCGGCAGCGTGGTGTTCAGCAGCTCCAGCGCCTGCTGGCCACTGCCGGCCTCGATCACGAGAAATCCACGCTCACGCAGAGCGATCGAGGTCAACAGCAAGTTGACATCGTCGTCATCGACCAGCAGCACCCGGGGTTGCGCCGGGTTGTCGCCAGTGGCGTGGGCGGTCGAATTCATGGGACGCTTGCCGATGCCTCGAGTTTTTCAAGCAGGCAACGCACGGCGTCGCGCGCGGCATCTGCTTCGAGCAGCAATTGCTGCAGGCCACCGGCCGCCTCGCCCAGACGGTTCTGGCGAGCGAGGTCTTCGACCATCGCGCAGCGCTGCGAAAGCGCCATGGCGCCCACCGTGGCCGATGACGATTTCAGGGTGTGAGCGACCAGGTGCACGGCCGAGGCATCGGCAGCATCGCGTGCCTGCTCGAGCTGGGGCACCATGCGGTCCAGTGATTTGTCGAAAGCGGCAAGCAAGCGCTTGAGCAACCGGCCCTGGCCGGTCGGGTCGAGGTCGGCAAGACGTGCCAAGGCCTCATCGTCGAGATCACAGTGCAGCGTAGCGTTCATGGTGCAAATGCGCCTTCTTGAAGGCGCTGAAATCAGCCCGATTTGGCCTGTTCCCGAGTGTGCATCAGACAACGTTCGACCCGACGCCGGCAGCGCCGGCGATTCCGCGGCATGGCGTGCCCGCTGCGTGTGCAGCGGTAGACCTGGGGCGCACATGAAAGTTCGCATGAAAACGTGTTGCCAGAAAACTGGGGGAGGGGTCACAACGAATTCGTGACCTTGCGTGGTGTATCGGCCAGCCAATAGGCAACTTGAGGACACCGCTGCCTACAATCCGCGGCTATGAAATCGGGTCTCGGCCAGCGTGCGTCTGCGAGGTGCCTGATCGGTGGCCTGCGCAGGCACTGGTCGGCTTGGGGCGTGGTTTCGGAGTCGCTGAGTTGGGCCGGGTCGGCCTGGGCCGACGCGCTCCCGCCAGCCGATGCGTCCACCGCATCAGCCACCGTGGGCCTGGGCCTGGGGCTGGCACTCGGGACCGGATTCGTGATGCTCGGTGGTGCGGTGGTGGTGTTCGCGCTGCGGCGCTGTGAGCGCTGGCGCATCGAAGCCGAAGATCTGCGCCAGCGTCAGGCGCGCAGCGCCGCGCTCGGCCGGCTGCTCGATGTGTGGCAATGGCAAACCGACCCGCAGCACCGTCTGGTCTCGTTGCAGGCCCCGAGCGGTGACCCTCAATGTGCGCCGGGGGCGGTGCGGCTCGCCGGATCGGCATTGCTGTGGGAGCACTTCACCGTGGTCGACGCCGAAGCCAGTCAAGTGGCTTGGCTTCACGCCGTGCAGGCCCACCAACCCACCACGGAAGTGCTGGTCGGCTTTGCCGATGCCGCCGGCAACAGCCGTCGGGGCTGGCTGCGTGCCCTGCCCTTGCATGACATGCAGGGTGAGTTCCTCGGCCATGTCGGCACCGTGCGTGAAGCCGCCGAGGCCAAGCCTGTGGCGCAAGCCCGCGCATTGGCGGCACCGGCCAATGCTGCGGCCAAGCCGGCGCTCGCGGCGGCGGAGCACGACGCCGAGTCGTTCAGCTACACGGTGTCGCACGATCTGCGCGCGCCGGTGCGGGTGGTCGAGGGCTTCACCAAGATCGTCAAGGAGGACTACGGCCAGTTGCTCGACCGCGTGGGCAACGACCACCTGGACCGCGTGCTGGGTGCTGCCGCCCGAATGAACAGCATGATCGATGCGCTGCTCGCGCTGTCTCAGCTGTCTTCCAAACCGGTGTCGCGTCAGCCGGTCAACCTGTCGCAACTGGCCGGTTATGTGGTGGATGACCTGCGCCGGCAGTGGCCGCAGCATGCGGTCAAGGTGCACATCGACCCGACCATGCAGGTCCATGGTGACCCCACGCTGCTGCGCGTGGTGCTCGAAAACCTGCTGGGCAACGCCTGGAAATACACCACCAAGTGCAGCGCACCGCAGGTGTGGTTCGAGCGCTGCACCGACTCGACCACGCCGAGCTTCAGCGTGCGCGACAACGGCGCTGGCTTTGACATGCGCTACGCCGACCGGCTGTTCGGCGTGTTCCAGCGGCTGCACAGTGCCAGCGAGTTCCAGGGCACCGGCGTGGGACTGGCATCGGTGCGGCGCATCGTGCACAAGCACGGTGGCGAGGTCTGGGCCGAGTCCGAACTCGGCTGCGGGGCGAACTTCTATTTCTCTTTGGGCCCGCCGCCGACCTGACGGCCCACCCGCACGGCGGCGTTCGGTTCAGTCGCCCGCCGGTGCAGCGAGTCGCTCGACGGCTTCGAGCAGCCGTTCGGCCTCGTCGTCCATGGAGCGCGCTGCGCCCGCGGCCATGCGCTTGAGCCGCTCGGCGGCCGCATGGCGTGACAACGAGAAGCGGTGCATCAGCACGCCCACGGCCATGGCGCTCAAGGGCGACAGGGCGGGTGCGCTGGCCACCGGCGGCACAGGCGTGAGCGGCACCACGGAGCCGGCGCGGATGCGCTCGAACACCGCACGCACCGCCGGCACGATGTGCCCGATGTCGAGCGGCTTGACCAG
>CANBSV010000088.1 GCA_947372225.1 Burkholderiales bacterium
GAGGACTTCCGCGCCGGACGCTGGTGGTGGGAAGACGAAAAAGCCAAGGAGTGCGGACTGCACGTCAAGGAACCAGCGCCCGATGGCGCCGTATCGATGATCGGAGACCGACCATGAACTCCCCCGTGAGCGTGCAGCAGTTGCTGCCCGAACTCGACCAGACCCACCTCGACTGGCTCGAGGAAGAAGCCATCTTCATCCTGCGCGAAACCGTCGCGGCCTTCGAGCGCCCCGCCCTGCTGTTTTCGGGCGGCAAGGATTCCTGCGTGGTCCTGAGGCTGGCCGAAAAAGCCTTCAAGACGCGCGTGCCCGGCACCAGCAGCGAGTTCAAGGGCCGACTGCCCTTCCCGCTGCTGCACGTGGACACCGGCCACAACTTTCCCGAGGTGATCGAGTTCCGTGACCGGCGCGTGGCCGAGATGGGCGAGCGCCTGGTGGTGGGCCACCTCGAAGACTCCATCAAGCGTGGCACGGTGCGCCTGAGCCACCCGCTCGAATCGCGCAACGGTCACCAGACGGTGGCACTGCTCGAAGCCATTGAGGAGCACCGTTTTGACGTGCTGATGGGTGGCGCGCGGCGCGACGAGGAAAAAGCGCGCGCGAAAGAACGCATCTTCAGCCACCGCGACAGCTTCGGCCAGTGGCAGCCCAAAGAGCAGCGCCCCGAGTTGTGGACGCTGTTCAACACGCGCATCAAGCCGGGTGAGCACATGCGTGCATTCCCGATCAGCAACTGGACCGAGCTCGACGTGTGGCTTTACCTGGCCCGCGAGAACATCCCGTTGCCGAGCCTGTACTTCGCGCACGACCGTCAGGTGATTCGCCGCAAGGGACTGCTGGTGCCGCTGACCGACGTCACGCCGCCCGAAGCCGGCGAAACCGTTGAAACCGCCGTGGTGCGCTTTCGCACCGTGGGCGACATGACCTGCACCTGCCCGGTGGAAAGCCCGGCCGCCAATGCCACCGAGATCGTGGCCGAGACGCTGCAGGTCACCGTCAGCGAACGTGGCGCCACCCGCATGGACGACCGCACCTCCGAAGCCTCGATGGAACGGCGCAAGAAAGAAGGTTATTTCTGATGAGCTCTGCAACACCTGTGGGCGACCACCGCGCCCTGCGTTTCCTGACCGCCGGCAGCGTCGATGACGGCAAGAGCACGCTGATCGGCCGCTTGCTGTTCGACAGCCGAGCGATCCTGGCCGACCAGCTCGACACGCTCGAGAAGAAGGCCGCAGGCGCGCCGATCGACCTGTCCTTGCTCACCGACGGCCTTGAAGCCGAGCGCGAACAAGGCATCACCATCGACGTGGCCTACCGCTACTTCGCCACGCGATCGCGCAAGTTCATCATCGCCGACGCGCCCGGCCACGAGCAGTACACGCGCAACATGGTGACGGCCGCAGCCGGCAGCGATGCTGCCGTGGTGCTGGTCGACATCACCAAGCTCGACACGCACGCCACCCCGCTGGTGCTGCTGCCGCAAACGCGCCGTCACTCGCTGCTCGCGCACCTGCTGCGGGTGCCGAGCATCGTGTTCGCCGTCAACAAGCTCGATGCCGTGGCCGACCCGCGCCAGGCGTTCGAGGCGGTCAGCGTGGCGCTGCGCGCTTTCGCTGAACAAGGCGGCATCGCGGTGGCGGGCATCGTGCCGGTGTCGGCGCTGCGCGGCGACAACGTGACGCAGGTGCTCGATACCGGCTGGGACGCCTGGTACCAGGGGCCGACGCTGCTGCAATTGCTCGAGTCCCTGCCTGCCTCGCAAGAGCGCACCGAGGGCGATCTGCTGATCCCCGTGCAGTACGTGGCGCGCGAAGGCGAAGGCACCGGCAATCAGCCGCGCACGCTGTGGGGGCGCATCGCCCACGGCAGCGTGAAGGCCGGCGACGAGGTGCAGATCTTCCCGAGCGGCGAACGCGCGGTGGTCGCCGAGGTGCGCCTGGCCGGCAGCGTGGTTGATTCGGTTCAGGCCGGTCAGTCGGCCGGTGTGGTGCTGGATCGCCAACTCGATGTGTCACGCGGCGACTGGATCGCCACGCCTGCCAGCATCCACGCCACGCCCAGCTTTGCGGCCACGCTGGCCTGGCTGGACACCGAGCCCGCCGTGGTCGGGCGCAAGTACTGGGTGCGCCACGGCAACCGCTGGGTGCAAGCGCGCATCTCGAGCATCGAAAGCCGTCTCGACATCCACACACTCGAAGCGCGCGACGCGAACGAACTGGCAGTCAACGAGATCGGCCACGTGGTGATCGAAACGCAACAACCGCTGCCGGTGGAGGCCTACGTCTCCAACCGAAGCGGCGGCTCGTTGATCATCGTCGACCCCACCACCAACCGCACCAGCGGCGCGTTGCTGGTCGCATCACCCCGGGCATGACCAACCAAGTCCACACCAACGCAGGCCGCGTCGCCTTTGTCGGCGCCGGTCCGGGTCAGGCCGACCTGATCACCGTGCGCGGCGCACAGCGCCTGGCCCAGGCCAGCGTGGTGCTGGTCGACGCACTCGTTGATCCCGCGTTGCGCGATCTGGCGCCACAGGCGCGCTGGTTGAACGTGGGCAAGCGCGGCTACACCGACAGCACCACCCAGGAAGCGATCAACGCACTGCTCGTCAAGTGCGCGTTTGAAGTCGGATCGGGCGGTCTGGTGGTGCGCCTCAAGGGAGGCGACCCGAGCGTGTTCGGCCGCCTCGAAGAAGAACTGCAAGCCATGGCCGACGCGGGCATCGCCTGCGAGGTCGTGCCCGGCATAACCGCCGCGCTGGCGGCCGCCGCTTCGGCGCAACGCCCACTGACGCGCCGCGGAGCCGGGCGCAGCATGAGCTTGGCCACCGCGATGACGGCCACCACGACCGACGCTGGCGACACGCCTGCGGCAAGCCCCCACGCTGACACCGAGGTGTTCTACATGGCCGGCAAGCAACTCGGCGCCCTGGCGCGCAAGCTGATGGCGGCCGGATGGCCCCCACAAACCGCCGCGTGCGTCACCTCGCGTGCCGGCTGGCCCGATGAGTTGCGCAGCGACCACCCACTGGCCACGCTGAGCCGCGCGAGCATGCTGCATGCGGGCCGCCCGACGGTGGTGGTGATCGGCGCCGGTGCCAGTGCGCTGAACGCGACCGCCACACCCGCCCCATGCGACATCCCTGCGCCGCAGAGGGTGGGTGCGAACACGTAAAATTGAAGCGCCCGAACGGGCCCTCGCCCACTGTTTTTCAACCCTGCTCCGGCAGCCTTACCGAGCCTGTGTCATGACCCACGTAGTCACCGAAGCCTGCATCCGCTGCAAATACACCGACTGCGTGGATGTGTGTCCCGTCGATTGCTTTCGCGAAGGTCCGAACTTCCTGACGATCGACCCCGATGAGTGCATCGATTGCGCCGTGTGCATCCCCGAGTGCCCGGTCAACGCCATCATGCCGGAGGAAGACGTGCCCGGCGACCAGCAGCACATGATCAAGCTCAACGCCGAACTGGCGCGCATTGGCTGGCCCAGCATCACCAAGCGCAAGCCCGCCCTGCCCGACGCCGACGAATGGAAAGACCGCACCGGCAAGCTGTCTGAACTGAAGCGCTGATCGTTCAGCCGCCCGAACCGGCCCGTCGCGGCTCACACCTTGTCCGACCTCCAGAGCGCACCGCTGTGCACCGATGCGCTGGTGATCGGCGCGGGCCCGGTGGGGTTGTTCCAAGCCTTCCAACTGGGGCTGCTCGAGATCGGATGCCACGTCGTTGACAGCCTGAGCGAGCCCGGCGGTCAGTGCATCGAGCTCTACCCCGACAAGCCCATCTACGACATCCCTGCGGTACCGGTGTGCACCGGACGTGAACTGGTCGAACGGCTGGTCACGCAGGTGACACCGATGGCGCCCGTCTTCCATCTGTCTCAGCAGGTGACGGAGATTGCGACACAGCACGATGGTCGGTTTGAAGTCGGCACCTCAAGCGGAACGCGATTTCTAGCGCGCAGCATCCTCATCGCTGGCGGCGTTGGTGCGTTCTTGCCACGCCAGTTGGCCATCGACGGCATCGCTCGCCACCTGAGGCGGCAGGTCTTTCACAGCGGGGAGCCACTCCCGGCCACCGCGGGGCAGCATGTGGTGGTGCTTGGCGACGATGATGCAGCGCTGGACTGCGCTTTGGCGCTGACCGATGCTCCCACCGAAGCCAGCGATGCCGCAGCGCAGCGCCCGGCCAGCGTCACGCTGATGCACCGCCGCGACGCCTTCAGAGCCGAAGCCTCCACCGTCCAGCGCATGCGTGCGGCCTGTGCGGACGCTCGCATGCGCTTCATCGTTGGTCAGGTGGTCGGTCTGGAGTCCAGCGGCGACACGCTGACGGGCCTCGTCGTCGCCACGGCCGACGGCGGTTCGCAGCCGATTCGCACCGACTTGCTCGCCGTGCTGTGGGGCCTGAGCCCGAGGCTCGGGCCCATCGCCGACTGGGGTTTGCAGATGGAACGCAAGCAACTCGTGGTCAATACCGAGACGTTCGAGACCAGCGTTCCCGGGATCTTTGCGGTTGGCGACGTCAACACCTACCCGGGCAAGAAAAAGCTGATCGTGTGTGGTTTCCACGAAGCCACGCTGGCCGCCTATGGCACCGCTGCCCGGTTGCGCCCCGACAGGCCAGTTCAGTTGCAGTACACGACAACCAGCACCCGGCTGCACCAGTTGCTGGGCGTGGCCGGGCACAAGGATTAGCGCCGCGCAACGGCCGGCGGCTCGTACGACCAGTACGGCACGCCACCCTCGACACCGCGCACCGGCTTGAACGACGCGCTGCGCCGCTCGGGGGATCGCACCGGCCCGGCCTGCAACAGCGCGCGGATGTCTCCGGCGATCAACGGACTCACCACGCCCGTGTCGCGATTCAATTGCAGCAATCCGGGTTCGGGCAACCTCGACACATCAATGGTCTGCACCCGCGGGTGCAGCAGCGGGACACCGACCGAGGCTGTGCCCGCGAGCGAAGTCGCTCCACCGCGTTGCCAAGCCGCCCACAGCGCGGGGTCAGGAGAGTGGGCATACAAGGTGAGTCGACCGAACACGAACCCCGGTGCAGCCATCGCTTCGAGCCAGTTTTTGAAGTCATCCGCAGGCACGGTGGGCGCCAGCAGCACGACCTCGCGCAGCGACGTGCGCAGCGCGCTCACGGGATCGGCCGCCATGCGCGAAAGCGCCGGCAGCAGCACCTGATTGCCCATGCCGCTGGCGATCAAATGGATCTTTTCGGCCCCGCTGGTGTTCCCGATCTGATCCAAATATTCGATCAGCCCGACCGTCATGCGCTCAGCACCGAGCGCATCAGCGGCCAGACGGTGTGCGACGCCCTGCGATGGCCAGGAGTACACGAAGACCGAGCCGTCGAAGTCGATGTCGCTCGCCAGCCGCGCGGCTTGCTCCACGGCGGTATCGAGGGGCACGTTGAAGCCTGGCACCCACACCAGTGCCGATTTGGTCTGACGACGCGCTCGTGCTGTGAGCACTCGGGCCTGCGCTGCCCAGGCCGCGGCGTCCAGCGGGCGCGAGGAGCGCATCAACGACGCGACGTCGGGGCCGGCGAAGCCCGCTGGCAACGGCACGGTGCGTGACGGCATCGACGTGACGTCGTCCGATGGCTTCACCCGGGGGACCCGAACCACCGCCTGCCCCCACGACAGCCTGCCCGCAGCGCTGGGGCCGGGGCCCGCCGCATCAGCGGTCGAGGCTGGGGCGCTGCTGCCAAACAGCACGGTCACATCAGCCGATGACGCCACCTCACGCTTGCGCAAAGCGGCCTCGTACAAAGAGAGGGCCAGCGGTTCGTCACCGCTTTGGCGCTCGAGTTCTGCCATCGCGAACAGAACTTCGGGCGTGTCGCCCAGCGCCATGCGCGCCGCCTTCAAGGCCTGACGTGCCGGCCCCTGTTCTTGATGCTCAAGGTAGAGGCTGCCCAGCGAGGCCAACGTGCCTCCCAGTAGATCGCCATCCAGAGCGCCGCTGTCGAGCAAATCCTGATGGTGCTCGAACACCGCAAGTGAGCGCCGCTGCGCGGCGATGGCGCCATCGAGATCGCCCATGCCGTGCAGCACTGTGGCCAGCGACGCCGATGACATCAACTGCGTCTCGGCCTGCAACTTCGGATCGGTCAGGTTGACCGCCCAAGACTCGCCGGCCAGCTCGCGCACCCGGGCCTTGTTCCCCAGAGCACCCGCAATACCCGCGCGCATCATGAAAATCTGCGCCACGGCGGCCTTCAATTCCTCGCGCGCCGGATCACTTTGCGATTCAATGGCCAGCAGCTTGGACGCGGCATCGAGGTGAACGTCGGCATCGCCAAACTGCGTCAGGCCTGTTTCATGGATTGCCAGTTCCTCAAGCGTCTGTGCGAGGCGCCCGCCAGACAACTCGGGATGCAAAGCGCGCAAGCGCACCGCCTCGCGCAGCAACTCCACGGCCCACTGGGGTCGACCCCACCCGCGCTGAACCCCTGCGGACTGGGCTTCGAGCCACGGAGCGAGTCCGAGGTCATCGGCAGCGAAGGCGCGGCCCCAGGCCTCGACGGACCGCACATGAGCTTCGTCGGCCTCGGCGCTGCGTCCCGAGGCGAAAAGCACCGCAGCCTGTGTGCCATAAGCCAGCGCCAGCAACTGCGGCTCGGCCGGCCGAGAGGACCGACGACTGCGCACCACCTCGGCGGCCAATGGCAAGGCTTTGTCGAAAGCCTGCGCCTCAAGGTGTGCCAAACAAAGCAACTCCATCGCGTCAGCGCGGCGGGGGTCATCAAGGGGGAGCGACTTCACGCGTTGGGCCTGTGAGACCGCTGATGACAGCGCTGCCACCGGGTCGTCCCTCAAACGCTGCAAGAAGTCCCGTCGCTGCTCAATGTGCTGCGCCGAGTGGCTTACAGCCACCGAAGCCACCCCAGCCACTGGCAACTCGGCTGCGCCGCATGCCTGCCATGTTCCGAGAGCCGACCACACGGCCAGCGGCAGCCACAACCGCTGTTTGAAGGAACCTGCCGTCATGCGCTCACTCCCGAGGAACGGTGCCAGGCACACAGCCACCGGGCGGCAAGGATAACGGTCTGGCACCGCAAACTCGCGGGCAAGCACCAATGGATATCAAGGCAGCGGATTCGCACAATCAAAGCAGCAGTTTTCCGGTCAGACGTTCAGAGCAAGGGGTACGTCATGCATATGCAAGAAACTGCCTCCCATCATTCAGAAGTCTGCTGCCGTGTGCTGTGCATCGACGCCGACTCCGGCCACCACGCGATGCTCCAGTCGGTTTTGGTGAATTACCCCGGTATCGAACTGCGCATCGCCATTGATGGCAACTCCGGTATCCAAGCCGTGGGCGCTGCGATGCCCGACTTGATCGTGCTCAACATGAGCCTGCCCGACATGGGTGGCATGGACGTTGTCCGGGCGCTTCAGACCGACATGGCCGAGGGCTCATGTCAGGTCGTCGCACTCACGTCTGAGGCGTTCTCCATCGACATCGTCAAGGCGCTCAGCCTGGGTGTGCGCGAGTATTGGCTCAAGCCGCTGAGGCCCGATGTTCTGAAGAGCGATCTGGGCCGGTTGCTCAACGCCGCGACAACCACATCAGAACGACCGACCCATCAACCGGGCTGGCTCAATCCTCAGCCGGCGGCACGTTCGGCCTGATAGTTCGCGGCCGCTTGGCCCGGGCCGCCCTGCGCGCGTCGCGCTCAGCCTCCTTGACCAGCGCTTCAGCCTGCCAGCGAGCCAGGTCTTGCGGGGTCTCGAGAGTGATTCGGCCCAAGCTCCCCGAGCGCAGTTCGTGGAGCACGATTTCCGCAGCCTTTTGCATGTTGATGCGCCCGCCGGTCATGACCGTGCCACGCTGACGTCCAATCGCGGCAAGCCAATCTTCTTCGCCGCGACCGGCAAGATCGCCTAGCTTGAAGCGTTGCGCCAGGACACCGGGGTAGTCGCGGTTGAGTATCGCGATCAGTTCCAGTGCCACTTCCTCCTCATCAAACGCATTGCGTCCCACGGCGCCGCTGGCAGCCAGGCAATAACCACTTTGCTCGACCACGATGCGCGGCCACAGCATGCCGGGCGTGTCGAAGAGGTAGAAGTCGTTGGCCAGCACGATCTTCTGTTCGGTCTTGGTGATGCCGGGCTCGTCACCGGTCTTGGCCGCCACGCGACCGACCAGCGAATTGATGACGGTGGACTTGCCCACGTTGGGGATGCCGCAAATCAGCACGCGCAGCGGTTTGACCATCCCGCCACGGTGCGGCGCGAGTTCGCGGCAGGCATCGATGATGCGGTGGACCGCTGCGCCGGCGCGCCCGTCGAGGCCGATGGCACGAGTGCCCGGCTGCGCGTTGAAATGCTCAAGCCACAGCACGGTGCGCTCAGGATCGGCCAGATCCTGCTTGTTGAGGACCTTCAAGGCGAGCTCGCCTCGGGTCAACTCTGCAAGCAGTGGATTGGCGCTGGAGCCTGGCAGACGGGCATCGAGCATTTCGATGACCACGTCGATGGCCTTGACGCGCTCGACGATGGCTTTCTTCGTCGAATGCATGTGCCCTGGAAACCACTGGACGGGCATGTTCAGCCTTTGACTGGAGGGTGGGATAACCGAGGATTATCGGGATCGGTCCGAACCCGGAACCTATACTTCCGCACGAGCCGGAAACGGCATCGTCGCTGGGGGTGTTACGCGCCGCGGATCAAGACCGTATCGCGTGACTGAGACAGTCCCTTTGAACCTGAAAGAGGTAATCCTCGCGCAGGGAAGCACTCCGGATCAAAGCATCGTCACAGCCATCGACGCCGCCTGACCCGGCTTGGTTTCCTTGCCGATGTGGGCACGGATCCAATGATGGTTTTCAACACAGCAAACCCCGACAAACATCAACCTGTGTCAGCGCACCGGCAGCAATCTCATGGGCAGCGGCGCGTGGGCATGATTCAACGGTCCATGGCCGCCACCGGTAAGCACATCGGCACCACTGGCGATCGCCTTCAGGATGTACCCGCGCGCCTCGGATACGGCCTGCGGCAGCGCCAGCCCCAGTGCCAGGTGCGAGGCGATGGCAGACGACAGCGTGCAGCCGGTGCCGTGCACGTTGCTGCTGTCAATGCGAGGCGATTGCAGGCGCAGACGCTGGCCACCGCGCAAGGCCAGCAAATCGACCACCTCATTGCCCGGCAGGTGACCTCCCTTGAGCAAAACCCCCGCGGCACCCAGCGCCAGCAGGTCGGTGGCAGCCGCGTCGAGTTCGCCATCGCTCCCAATCGGGCGACCCAGCAACAGTGCGGCCTCGTCAAGGTTGGGCGTCACCAGCGTCGCGCGGGGAAACAGTTCACTCACCAGCACCTGAGCGGTCTTGGGCTGGATCAAGCGGTGGCCGCTGGTGGACACCATGACCGGATCGAGCACCACGTGCTGGATCCGGTACGTGTCGATCGCCCAGGCGACCACGTGCACCACCTCGGCCGAATGCAGCATGCCGATCTTCAAGGCGTCCGCACCGATGTCGTCCATCACTGCGCAGATCTGCGCTTTCAGGATCTCTGCCGGCACGCCGTGGATCGCGCTGACACCCAGCGTGTTTTGTGCGGTGATTGCGGTGATTGCCGTCATGCCGTAGCAGCCCAGCGCGCTGAAGGTTTTGAGATCCGCCTGGATGCCTGCGCCACCGCCGCTGTCGGAGCCGGCAATCGACAGCACGCACGGATAGCGCCAATGCGCTCGGTCGGACTCGGGAATGGTGGTGCTCATGGCAAAAATTATCGGCCGTGCTGCGCCGCAGTTTCGATCGACGCTGCTTGCAGTGTCCCTGCTTTGGGGCGCAACGCTTGAGCAACGCGACTTCCAACCCACGCGCGGTGGTGCTGGGCGCTGGCCTGATGGGCCGGCTGCTGGCGTGCGAACTGGCGCGCACGGGCCACCAGGTTGAAATTCATGACGCCAGCACGCCCGACGCACCGACATCGGCAGCCCATGTGGCCGCGGCCATGCTCGCGCCGCTGGCGGAATCAGCCGTGACCGAACTCAGCGTCGTCGAAATGGGCCGCCACTCGCTGGCGCGATGGCCCGAACTGATCGCGACGCTGGACCAACCGGTCTACTTTCAGCAGCAAGGTACGCTGGTGTTGTGGCACCGGCAAGACGCCGCCGAGGCTGCACGCTTCCAGCAGCAGCTCGCCACCACCGCGCGCTCGATGCCGCAGTGGCCCGCCCCCGAGGTGCTCGACGGTCGTGGCGTGACGCAACTGGAACCCGCGCTGGGTGACCGCTTTTCGCAAGGCCTCTACCTGCCAGGTGAGGGCCAACTCGATAACCGGGAGTTGCTGTCGGCATTGCTCCATCGACTGCAGAGGCTGGGGGTCGTGATGCACTGGAACAGCCCGCGTGCGCCGGCCGATTTCGACATCACCGGCACCGGCTGGTTGTTCGACTGTCGCGGACTGGGCGCGCGCCACGACTGGACGGCATTGCGAGGGGTGCGAGGCGAGGTGATCCGCATTCACGCGCCTGAGGTGACGCTCACACGCCCGACGCGGTTGCTGCACCCGCGCTATCCCCTGTACATCGCGCCCAAAGCAGGATCGGTGTTCGTGATCGGCGCAACCGAAATCGAGTCGGACGACCTGTCGCCCGCGAGCGTGCGCTCCGCGCTTGAGCTGCTGAGTGCGGCCTACTCCGTGCACCCGGGTTTCGCTGAAGCGCGCGTGCTCGAAATCGCAGCGCAGTGCCGACCTGTGCTGCGCGACAACCTGCCCGCCCTGCGCTGGCTCGGGCCGCGACGGCTGCAAATCAACGGCCTGTACCGGCACGGTTTTCTGATCGCACCGGCAATGCTCGACGCCGCGATGGAATGCGTGGCCCGCGGCCGCAGCGAGCTGGCTGAGCGCATGGCGCTGCGCATCGAACAGGCCGAGAACATGACGCCATGAAAGTGCTGATCAACCACATCGAACACGAGTTGCCCGAAGGCGCCACGTTGGCTGATGCTGTCGCCGCTCTGCAGCCGCGTACGCCATTCGCGGCGGCCATCAAC